>JADYYN010000043.1 GCA_020853635.1 Gemmatimonadaceae bacterium | reverse complement strand
CTTGGTCTTGATGCGTCCCGAGGTGTAGTTGCGCCCCAGCCACGGTTCCTGGCGCGCGGTGATCCGGAGATTGCCGGCCCCATCGAGCGAGACGTTCTCCGGACGGTCGGTGTCGTACTCCAGCTGCGCGTTGCCCCAGTCGGTACCGATGTCGAACGTCCAGTTCGAGTCCGCGGGCAACGCACCCGCCGGTCCGTTGAACTCGTCTTCCCACACCAGCGTCCATTCGGCGGACGAGGTGGATTCGGCACAGGCGATCAACGTGGAGCTGGCGAGCAGGAGGCTGAGGAATCGTCGCATGTGCCGGGGGTGGGGCGGCGCCTAGGGTGCGCCGACGGTGGGGAAAAGGGTCGGGTCCTCGAGCGCCGCATCGAGCACGAGCGTCGCCGCACCGATGGCGACGACGTTGAGCCCGAGTTCACTGGAGCGGATCTCGGTGTTCGCGACCGCGGTGACGAACGTGCGCCGCAGCGCACTCGCGCGCAGCGGCACGAGCAACTTGTCGCCGAGCACGGCGAGTCCGCCGCCGAGGATCACGGCGGAGGGGTTGAGCAGGTTGAGCATGCCCGCGATGGCGATGCCGAGGTACTCCGCGGCCTCCTGAACCACCTGCAACGCGAGCGGGTCGTTCTCCATCGCCGCCTGCTCGATGCGTGCGAGCGTGGGCTCCTCGCGCGAAAGCACGCTCTGCGGGAACGCGGTGCGCAGTTCCTTCGCGCGCCGCTCCAGCGCGTGACCGCCGACGATGGTCGTGAGGCAGCCGCGGTTGCCGCACACGCAGGGTTCACCGCGTGAGTCGATCGTCACGTGCCCGATCTCGCCGGCCACGCCACTGGCCCCACGCCGGATCTTGCCGCCGATGAAGTGCCCAGCACCGATACCGGTGGCGACCTTGATGTACGTGAAGTCATCGAGCCCGCGTGCCCCGCCCCACCAGTGTTCGGCGAGGGCGCCGCAGTTGGCGTCGTTGTCGACGAGGATGGGCACCTTGTACTTGGCGAGCAACTGACGGAATCCGTGTTTCCCGCCCCAGGCCGGAAGCGCCAGCTCCGAGAGTTTCTCCGGATGCCGCGGATCCACCGGACTCGGCACGGCGACGCCGATGCCCACCAAACTGCCGCGTGACACACCCTGCATGGCCTCGTCGCAGAGCGCCTTGATCAGCGCGCGTGTGCCGTCGGGATCGGGGCGCACGGCGAACGACCGCTCATGCGTCGCCAGCACCTCACCGCGGAGGTTCGTGCGCACCACCGACACGTGCGATGCGCCCATATCGACGCCGAGGATGCAGGCCGCGTCGTCCTGGAACTCGAGCACGATCGGTCGGCGGCCGCCGCGCGACTCGCCCACGCCCGCCTCGGCGACCAGTCCGGTCGCGAGCAGGTCCTCGACGATCTCCGACACCGTCGAGCGCGACAACTCCGCGCGCTGGGCGATCTCGGCCCGCGAGATGCGGCGTTCCGTCCAGATCATGCGGAGGATGGCGTCGGAGAGGGGCGTGCGCGTCATCGGTCTCGGGGTCGCCCGGCGAGGCGTCGCCGCCTCGCCGGGACGGCCCTACCGGTGGAAGAGCACGTTGTCGATGAAGATCGTGTTCAGCGCGTCCTCGCCCACGATGATCAGCTGCGCGAGATTGCCGCGCGTCGTGAGGCCAGTGAACGCCGTCAACGGGATGTCGAGGGTCACCCAGTTGCTCTGCGACAGTGCCGGACTCGAGGCCGTCGAGAACGTGAGTTCATGCTCCACGTCATCGCCACCACCGAAGGCACCGTTCGCGCCGAAATCTACCAGCTTGACCTTGAACACGGCGGGCGCCGTGACCGGGTCCGCGGTCCACACATCCATGCGGAAGTGCGTCATCGCCGTGGCGTTGACCCGCGTGGTCGTGAACTCGATGCCCGCGAACGTGAGGTTGGTGTACTTCTTCGTCGCGTTCCCGCCGACCATGACGTCTTCGACGTCCGCGGCATCCCACACCGCCGACCACGTGTCGACCGCGCTGTTGGTGTAGGGATCGCTGAACAGTGCGACAGCATCGCCTGCCGCATAGGTCGGCGTCGGCGCGGCCGTCGCCGGCGTGGTGAGCGCCGCGCCGGACGAGAAGTAGATGTTGTCGAAGAACACCGTGTTGGGACCGCTGACGAAGATCAGCTGCGCGAGGTGCCCGCGCGTGGTGAGACCGGTGAACGCGGTGAACGGGATGGCGAATCGCACCCAGCTGCCCTGTTCGAGTGCCGGCACCGAGGCTGTGTTGAACGTCAGCTCGTGCTCCACGTCGTCGCCGCCACCGAACACACCGTTCGCGCCGAAGTCCACCAGCTTGACCTTGAGATCCTCGGTCGCGCTCACGGGATTGGGCGTCCAGTAGTCGAAGTGGAACGTCGTCATCGCGCTCGCATCGACCGGCGCCGAACCGAACTCGATGCCCGCGAACGTGAAGTTGGTGTAGCGCTTCACGTCGTTGCCACCGATCTGCACGTCAGCGACGTCGGCATCGTCCCACACCGCCGACCAGGTGTCGACGGTCACGTTGGTGTAGGCGTTGCTGAACAGCGAGATCACGTTGCCCACGGGCGTCGTCGGCGTCGCAGCCGGGGCCGGCGGTTCCGTGGGCACCGGCGGGGCCGGCACGTTATAGAAGTACACGTTGTCGAGATACGTGGTCGGGCTCGACCCACCGATGATCATCTGCGCGAGGTGCGCGCGATTCGTGAGTCCGGTAAAGAGCGACAGCGGGATGTCGAGGCTGCTCCACGCGCCGGCCGTGAGGGCCGGGTTGCTGCTGCCGCTCAGCGTGATCTCGAACTCCGAGTCGTCTCCGCCGGCGAACGCCCCGTTGGCACCGAAGTCCACGAGCTTCACGCGGAACGACGACACATCCGACGCATACACGTCGAGGTGCAGATGCGTCATGCCCGACGCGTCGATCTGCTGCGTGGTGAACTCGACGCCCGCGAAGTTCAAGTTGCGGTAGCGTTTGGTCGCATTGCCGGCCAACTGCACATCCGAGACGTCGGCCTGATCCCACACCGCCGACCACGTATCGATAGTGCGGTTCGTGTACGCGTCGCTGAACAGAGAGATCACGTCGGCCGGGAGCCGCGTCGGGGTGGGGGCCGCGACGGTCGGCGGCGCCGATGCGCTCACGGTCACGGTGCCGCGGGCGGCCACCGTGCCCAAGCGCGCGGTGAGGCCCGCGGAGCCTGCGGTCCGCGCGGTCACCAGACCGGTCGGATTGACCGAGGCGACGGTGGTATCGCTGGAGAGGAACGAGAAGTACGCCGGCGCCACATTCAACGTCTGGTCCGCGCCTTCGACGTTCACCGTGAGCGTCGTGCCGGTCACCTGATGCGTCGCACCGATCTCGGCGCTCACCGTGGTGGTGGCGACGGCCGGCCGCGGGTTCGTCACCGTGCCGAGTGCTTCGTACTGGATGTCGTCGATCCAGAACTCATAGGCCGCGTTGTTCTCCGCCCCTTCGGCGAAGAAGAACATGCCGCGCTCCTGCGTGAGCTTGGAGGCGTCCGGGATGGCGATGGCGTACTTGGTCCACGTGGTCGTGAGCGCGATGCCGTTGCGCTCGGCCGTGTACTGCGAGCCGCCGGTGTTGTCGTTGCCGATACCGGCGACGTTGAGCACCGCAGGGATGCTCGCGCGCGCCCAGTAGGTGATCGCGTCGGAGCCGGAGAGATCGCGGGGCACGTTGGCGACGAAGGCGCCACCGGCGTAGCCGCCGGTCGGGTCACCCGGACCGGGGACCAGCACCTTCAATGAAGAGGAGCCGCTCCGCTTGACCGTCGCGTCGAGCACCAGCGCGTCGAGCTTGGAGCCACCGAACGCCTGGAAGCTCAGGCCTTCGGAGAAGCCATCGAGGAAGATGGCGGGCTCATCCGGGAACGGCGCCGGTCCGAGTGATCCGTTGTCTCTCGTGCAGGCCACGGCGAGGAAAAGGCCGGCGGCGGCGAAGACGAAGGGAGAGCGCGAGCGCATGCGGTCACTCCGGGTCGCGAGACCCATCTGGTGGAGGAGCACGCGGGAACGGGCCGGCGGGCTCTTTGTTCGGTTCTCGAACAAAGTATGGGAGTCCCCGGTCCGGGTGTCAAGACTGCAACGGTCGTCCAGCTCCCTAGGCCGGCGAGCTCCTCGGCGCGACGTACCATTTGATGACGTCCGCCCCGGTCTGTTCGAGCCAGCGCGCGAGGATCGCCTCGGCCTGGGCCGCATCGAGCGCGGCCAGCCCGCAGTGTGGGTGCGCCGGCGACTCGTCGCCGTCGTGGTGGTGATGCACCACGCCATGACTGCAGTCCCGACACAGGATCCGGGTGGCCTCTCCCCAATGCTCCGCAGCCCCGCCCTGTTCCTCGGCGATGGTCTCCAGCACGTCGATCGCCCCGTCGGGCAAGGTGGCGAGTTCCACCACGAAGGTCTCGAATGGCGACGGCTCCAGCACCGCCAGTGCGTTGAACACAGGGTAGGTCCGGCCGTCGACCACGCGTTCGCCGTCGCGTGCCCCGTCGTTCAGCACGACGTCACCCCATCGCTCCGCCGCAGTGGGCAGCGGCACACTCACGATCCGCGCCCGCGCGGGATCGAGCCGACGCGCCCATACCACTTCGGCCGCGTCGGCGGCATCCAGACGGATGGGCGTCTGCCCCCAGTTGAACACCGGCGGATCATCCCCGTCGTCCACCGTGACCCCACACGCGCGCCACGCGCGGCGTGCCTCGCGCCACTGCCCGAGCGCGGTGGCGGCGATCCCCAGGTTCCACCAGGCCGCTTGGTCGTCGGGCGAGAGTTCCGCCGCGCGCGCGTTCAGGGTCGCGCTCTCCTCCCAGCGACCCGCATACTTGCAGAGCAAGCCGAGGTTGTAGTACGGCACCGACCACTCGGGATCGGCCGCAATCGCATCGCGATACGCACGCTCGGCGGCCACGCGGTCGCCGCGCTCCGAGGCTTCATGGCCCGCTTGGTTCAGATCGACCGCCGCGTCGCGATCAGGCATCGGTGGGTTCCGCCGCGTGGAGTGGATACGTCGCGAGCACCCGCCATGGCGCAGCACCGTTCTGCTCGATGAGTTGCACCTCATGGAACGTGAGCGACAGCGGCGTCGCGAGTCGCAGCGCGCTGGCCAGCGAGTTGCCCGGCGCGCGCGGGTTCCGCGGGTGCGCCAGGGTCAGGTGCGCCGCCGGACGACGCAGTGCCTCCGGTGCGATGGCGGGTGTGAGGATCTCCGAGCGCAGTGCATGGAAGTCCGCTTCGCCGTCGACACACGGCAGCAGGATGCCGTGCCCGTCGAACGACACCGCGGCGCCGAACGTGAGCGTCAGTGCGGCGTTGTTCGTGCGCGAGCGGGCGCGTGAGGCGAACGTGGCCGCAAGTGCAGCCGCGAGATCGCTCACGGCCAGCGCGGCGAGTTCGTCCTCTCGAGCGAACGTGACATGCGCGGGAATCAGCCCGTGTTGCACCGGATCGAGGGCGGCACGCAGCGCATCGAGCGCGGTGCGTATCGGCTCCGGGGCGAACAGGCTGAGTTGTCTTCGAAGCCTGCCTGTCACCGCGACGATGGCTCGGCGAACTGCAGCACATTGCCTTCGGGATCCCAGCCGTCCACATACCGACTGCCCTCATACGCCCACTCACGATCGCTCGCGAAGCAACCACCGCCGCTCGCACGCGCCGCGGACCGCACCACCTCGATCGACCCGACGGCCATGGTCAACTTGATCGCCGCCTCCTCACGCAGTTCCGGCGGCACCGCGATCGTGAACGTCTCGGCGATGTGCGCGGGGATCGCGTGGAGCGTGAGTCGACTGTCCCCGATCATGTGCACGGCGATCGTCGCGTCGGTGTGCACCGGCGGACGGCCCAGCACCGCGGCATAGAAGCGCGACATCGCCGGAAGATCCTTCGCGTACAGCACGGCATCGAGCGCGGGCATCATCGGGCTCCATCGGGTGTCGGTGCGGTCGTATCCGGATCGCCCGCGATGCGCCGCAACACCGACGCGATGAACGGCCCCTTCGCGTCGGAATATGCGGACTTGTCCCATGCGACGGCATCGGCCACCCGACGTTTCTCCGCCGCATAGGCGGCCGCGAGTGCGGCGTCGGCACGGAGTGCGTCGCGGAACGCGAGCTTCTCGTCCCACGCGCGCGCAGGGAGGATGTACAGATGGACATGCACGGTGCGCTGTCCATCCGCCGCGAGGACGTAGTACCGACGCCGTGGGTCGTCGCCGTACGGACCGCGGTACTCGTAGCCCAGGCGCTGCATCGGTGTCACGCAGGCATCCGCCGCACGTTCGTCGGCCACCGCGATCGCGATGTCCAACACCGGTTTGCCGATTAAACCGGGGACCGCCGTGCTGCCCACGTGCTCGATCGCGAGCGCGTGGGCCGCGACCGCGTCGAGCAGACGCGTCCGTTCAAGCGCGAATCGCGTCGGCCACTCGAGGTCGTACGCCGCGAGGATGAGCGCGCGAGGCGGAGCCGCGTCGCGCTCGAGCGACTCACTCATGTGCGCACGGGCCCGCGCTTCTTCACCGCCGGCAACGGCTGGTAGCGCGGATGCTCCGCGAGCGCGTTCGGCACGTTCACCTTCTCGCCGATGCTCAGCTGTTCGTCGTCGAGGAACTCTTGCTCGGTCTCGTAGCGCACGTAGCCACCGCGATCACAGAGCACGCCGGGGAACCGCGTGAGGCGCTCGTAGAGTGTGCCATCGCGGTGATACAACGCATGGCGCGCGTCGAGGCGGAACGCCTTGTTGAGCCACTCGCCGGTGATGCGGCGCTGACCGGGCTCGGCGCGCTCTTCCGGCACCGCGTCGGCGACCTCGGCCTCCATGCGATCATCGAGCGCGCCGATCTCGGCCGGCGACAGCACCGGGCGAAGTCGCGCGCCTCCGGACACCCGTGCACGATCGAGCGGCGGATCGATGCCGGCGGCCCGGCGCAGGACCGAGTTGGGCGTGTCTTCGAGCGGACGCGCCTGGGATTTGAGCCACTCCCATACGTCGTCATCAACTCTGACAACCGGCGACACATGCTCTCCTGTTACAGTGCTACAGTAAAACTGCTCAGGGGTGATTCCTGGCGCAAGCGGTGAGCAGTCTCCGTGCTGTTCGAGCGGTCAGACCGGAGCGCCGACCAGTCGCCCCACCAGCGCCGACGCACCCATCGCCAGAGCGCCCCACAGCGCCACGCGAAAAGCACCGCGCACCACCGGCGCACCGCCCACGCGCGCCGCGAGCGCGCCGAGTACCACCAGCAGCACCAGCGCCGTCCCGATCACCAACGGCCCGAGCCACTCTGCCGGAGCGACGGCCGCTACCACGACCGGCAGCGCGGCGCCCACCGCGAACGCCGCCGCCGATGCGAGCGCCGCCTGCAGCGGTCGCGCCGCCGTGGCGTCGGTGATGCCGAGCTCTTCGCGCGCGTGGACACCAAGCGCGTCGCGCTCGGTGAGTTGCACTGCGACCTCGCGGGCGAGTTCCAGCGAGAGTCCGCGCGACTGATAGATGCCCACGAGCTCTTCGAGCTCGTGCTCAGGCTGCGTGGCCAGTTCCTCTCGTTCGCGGGCGAGATCCGCCGTCTCGGTGTCGGACTGGGAACTCACCGACACGTATTCACCGGCGGCCATCGACATCGACCCGGCGACGAGCCCCGCGACGCCGGCAACGAGGACCGCAGCGCGCCCGGTCCCGGACGCGGCGACGCCCACCACGAGGCTCGCCGTGGAGATGAGCCCATCGTTGGCGCCAAGCACGGCGGCGCGGAGCCAGCCGACGTGCGCGGTTCGGTGTCGCTCGATGTGTCGCATGGTCCCTCGGGATCTCAACCAGCGCCTGCGGAATGTCGCGCCGTGCGACTTAGAACCCGACCGCGTGCTCCGGTCGCCGCTCACGCGGTGCGAAGTGCACGCCGGAGATGCTCTCATACGCGAGCACGAGGCGATCGGTCTCGTCGAGCCCGGCGCTCGCGGCAGGTGCGCGCTTCGCACGGCTCCGCTCGGCCCCGTTGGATCCGGACTCCGGCGGCACCACGCGCAACACCACGTAGCCCTCCTCGACGGATTCGACGCTCTCGATCTCGAAGACACCGCCCGAGATGAGATGCACCTCGGCGCGCTCACTCGTGCTCTGCGATCCAGCGGGCGTCGCGAACGCGGCGCGGAAATATGCGGCAGTGCGCATGGAACCTCCGTGTCCAAAGCTACCCTGCCGGGCGCGCGCGCGCCGATCAGGCCGCCCGCTCGCCGTGGATGATGTGCCGGAGTACAGCACATCCGGCAAGAGGTGAATGCCTGAAGGAATCCCCCGGCACCACGCGAGCGCAACCCCGATAGGAAACAGAAGACGATGCTGACAGATTTACCTGTATAGATCAACAGAACACACGCGGCATCAACGCACACGCATCGAATCGGAGATTCCTCAGATGGGCGGACATACAGGCGATACCGGCGGCAAGTGCCCCGTCATGCACGGCGCGGCCGCGGCGACCAACGCCGGCGGACGTTCCAATCGCGATTGGTGGCCCAACGCGCTCAACCTCGGGATCCTCCGTCAGCATTCGTCGCTGTCGGATCCCATGGACGAGGGTTTCGACTACGCCGAGGAGTTCAAGAAGCTCGACCTCGAAGCCGTGCGGAAGGATCTCACGGCGCTCATGACCGACTCCCAGGACTGGTGGCCCGCCGACTACGGTCACTACGGTCCGCTGTTCATCCGCATGGCCTGGCACTCGGCCGGCACGTATCGCACGGCGGACGGCCGCGGCGGTGCCTCGTCCGGCACGCAGCGCTTCGCGCCGCTCAACAGCTGGCCCGACAACGGCAATCTCGACAAAGCACGTCGTCTGCTGTGGCCCATCAAACAGAAGTACGGCAAGTCGCTCTCGTGGGCCGACCTCATGGTGCTCGCGGGCAACGTCGCGATGGAATCGATGGGCTTCAAGACCTTCGGCTTCGGTGGCGGCCGCGCCGACGTGTGGGAGCCGGAACAGGACATCTACTGGGGCGCCGAGGCCGAGTGGCTCGGTGACAAGCGGTATCAGGGCGATCGCGAGCTCGAGAATCCGCTCGCCGCGGTGCAAATGGGCCTCATCTATGTGAATCCCGAAGGTCCCAACGGCAAGCCCGATCCGCTCGGCTCCGCGCGGGACATCCGCGAGACGTTCAAGCGCATGGCGATGAACGACGAGGAGACCGTCGCGCTCACCGCCGGCGGTCACACGTTCGGCAAGATGCACGGCGCCGGAGATCCGGCACTCGTCGGCGCGGAGCCCGAGGGCGCGTCCATCGAAGAGCAGGGACTCGGCTGGCGCAACAAGCTCGGCACGGGCAAGGGCGAGTTCACCACCACCTCGGGCCTTGAGGGTGCGTGGACGCCCAACCCGACCAAGTGGGACAACGGCTACTTCGAGACGTTGTTCGGCTGGGAATGGGAGTGCGTGAAGAGCCCCGCCGGTGCGTGGATCTGGGAGCCGACCGACAAGGTGACCGCGGCCATCGTGCCCGACGCACATCGGCCGGGCAAGAAGGTGCTTCCCGCGATGTCCACCGCCGACATCGCCATGCGCACCGACCCGATCTATCTCGAGATCTCCAAGCGCTTCCACAAGGATCCGGCTGCGTTCGCCGATGCGTATGCGCGCGCGTGGTTCAAGCTCACGCATCGCGACATGGGTCCGCGTGCTCGCTACCTCGGCGCACTCGTGCCCAAGGAAGAACTGATCTGGCAGGATCCGATCCCGGCGGTGAACCATCCGCTCGTGGACGCGAAGGACATCGCCGCGCTCAAGACGAAGTTGCTGGCATCGGGTTTGAGCATCTCGCAGCTCGTCGCCACGGCGTGGGCCTCGGCGTCGACGTTCCGCGGCTCCGACAAGCGTGGTGGCGCGAACGGTGCGCGCATTCGTCTGGCGCCGCAGAACAAGTGGGAGGTCAACCAGCCCGCCAAGCTCGCACGCGCGCTCGAAGTGCTCGAGACCATCCAGCAGGAGTTCAACTCAGCGGCGTCCGGTGGCAAGAAGATCTCGCTCGCCGATCTCATCGTGCTCGGTGGGTGTGCGGCGATAGAAGAGGCAGCGAAGAAGGCCGGTGTCGATATCACCGTGCCCTTCACACCCGGCCGCATGGATGCGTCGCAGGAGCAGACGGACGTGGAGTCGTTCGAGGTGATGGAGCCCATCGCCGATGGATTCCGCAACTATCTGAAGAAGTCGTATTCGGTGTCGGCGGAGGAGATGCTCGTTGACCGCGCGCAGCTGCTCACGCTCACCGCGCCCGAGATGACGGCGTTGGTCGGCGGATTGCGCGTACTCAACGCGAATCATGCGCAGTCGCGTCACGGCGTGTTCACGTCGCGCCCGGAGACGCTCAGCAATGACTTCTTCGTGCACCTGCTCGACATGAGCACCGCATGGGCGCCGATGTCCGACGCCGCCGAAGTCTATGAGGGCCGCGACCGCAAGACGGGCGACGTGAAGTGGACGGCTACGCGCGTCGACCTGATCTTCGGATCCAACTCCGAGCTGCGTGCGATCGCGGAGGTGTATGCGTGCAACGATGGCAGCGCGCGCTTCGTGAAGGCGTTCGTGCAGGCGTGGAGCAAGGTGATGGAGCTCGACCGGTTCGAGCTCAAGAAGTAAGGAAGCGGTCGACGAGCGCCGCGAGCGCGACGCCGACCGCGTAGCACAGCAGGTCGCTCCACAGGAACCCCTGCCCCAACGTCAACGCACCGAGGGTCGTCGCGCGGAGTGCGTCGATCCACGGCGCGTGGTACAGTTGGCTGCACTCGATGAGCACGGCGAAGACGATGGCGCTCCCGGCGAGTGTCATCGTCTTTGCGTTCGGCCGCGCGAGCGCGAAGACCCACACGACCATCATCGCCCAGAGCGTGTCACCGCCGTAGGTCGCGACCACCTGCGGGAACAGCTCGGGGAATCGCCGCGTGGCGAGTCCGAGTAGGATGGTCGCGGCGAGCAAACTCGCATACACCGCACGCCGGCGCGGTCTCGCGGTCGTCACTCCTGTTTCGTCTCGCGACGTTCGACCACGTGCCAGCCGAGCCATCCTCGTTCAAGTCTTACCACGAAGGTCTGCGAGTTGACGCGCACGCGTTGGCCGTCGTGGTAGTCACAGACGAATGCGATCGACGCGGTGGCGCGACGATCGCTCTGGCGGTCGAGTGCCGTGAACATCGTGACGTCCGGGATGCCATCGCGCATCGCGGTGACGGGGACATGGCGCCGTGACACTACACCAAGGGCGTTGCCGCGCCCGCGCCGACTACCGTGGTCCACTCGCGCACGCGCCACTGCTCCACGAGGCCGTTCAGCACGTACGGATCGACGCGCGCGAACTGCTCGGCGACCTCACGTGTCTCGCCCTTGAAGAGGAGCAACGTCCCATCGACCGGGTCGTTCATCGCGCCGCCGAGCACGAGTTCGCCGCGCTCTACAGCGGCGCGTGCGAGTCTGAGATGCTCCGAACGGAACGTGGCGCGGCGCTCGAGGTAGTCGGGGGTGACGTCGTAGAAGAGGAGGAAGTGTTTCACAGAGAGCAGATGAAGAAGTCGAAGTCTGAGGGAGATCGGTTGCTACTCGATGGGGCGCACCGTGACGTACCCACGATGCCGCGACAAAGCGACGGTATTCGCGCCGGACGTTGACGGACACCGCGTGCCCACATCGACCGACACCGGCTCGCGTGTCGGGCACGTCGCTGGCGCGACCGTGGGACGGATGCGTTCAACCACCACATACGCGCGCTGTGGCGCGCCGGCGGGATCACGGAGCACGCGGAACGTGCGGATCCGGCAGGTCGCTTGCTTCGACGCCAGCGCGCCTGGCCCATCGCAGACCGACTGGATCCGCGCGGCGCTGCCGTCGCTGACGAGGGTGAAGACGCCATCGAAGTTCCCGAACCCTGCGATCGAGCCCTCGAAGCGATGTTCTGAAAGAGGCGCGTCCGCGGGGATCATCGTGGGTGGCCGCCGGCTGACGCAGGCCATCGTCGCGAGCGGCACGAGCCACAGAAAGCTCCGGCACAGCCCGCGCGTCGATTGCGGGACGATCGAGGAGAACAGCACGGTGCTCCCTGAGGATGATGATTCGTCGTGCGCGTCCTGAACAGTACACCCGTCGCCGCGTATCGTGAAACTCCCTCGCGGCCCCCGGTCCGCGCCCCTTCAACGAGCCCGTGCTCCGGTGCTGTTCGGCGAGGGGCCCCGCGGCGTGGGCGTCACCCCAGTCGTGCGCGTCGTCGGTACGAATAGCTTCCGCGCGAACCCGACCACCCGACCGTCCGCCGCGACCTCCACACCGTCCGCCTCCAGCAGTGCGCGCTGCGTGCGCCCACGCGCATCGTACTTCGGCCGGCCGAGCGAGCCATCGTCGGCGACCACGCGATGCCATGGGGCTTCCTCGCGCGCGACGTCGTTCTTGTGCGCGAGCAGATACGCGACCTGACGCGGCACGACATCGAGGAACTGCCCGATCGCCGCGAACGTGGAGACCTTCCCGCGCGGGATCGCGTGCGCACAGCGCATCACCTCATCATGGATCCGCGCGAACGCGGCGGACTTCGGCATCAGCGCGGCAGGCGCTCCAGCGTGACCGCGGTGCCGTAGCAGAGCACCTCGGTCACACCGTTCATCATCTCGTTCGCGTCGTAGCGCACGCCGATCACCGCATGCGCGCCCGCGAGATGCGCCTGGACGAGCATGGTGTCGAACGCCTGTTGACGCGCGCGTTCGGCGAGTGAAGTGAAGAGCGAGATGTTGCCGCCGAAGATCGTCTGCAGGCCGGCGCCGAATGTGCCGATGAACGAGCGGGAGCGCACCACCACGCCACGCACCACACCCTTGTTGGAGACGATCCGGCAGCCGGGGATCTCGAAGGCCGTGGTGGTCATCTCGTGGGGGATGTCGAGGACCTGAGACTCGATGGCGTGGCGCATGGATTCTTGGAGGGGAGGTGATCTAGCGCGAGCGACGCCACCACAGCAGCGTCAGCACCAGGGGAGGCGAGAAGAACAGTAGGGGGACCACGAACGAGAAGCGCTCGCTGATCGCAACGACCATCGACGTGGGCAGTGGAATCGCTACGCCGATTCCATCGAACAGCCGCGCGACCGCGAACGTCGCAGCGATCCAGAGCAACCAGATACCGACCAGCGATCGACCGTTCAACGGACGTATCCTCGGCACGTGCGGTGTGGGAAATCCAGTCGCGCCAACGGTCGCCACGGGCACGCGGCCGCGCTAGTCCCTTACGCCGCGCGACGCCGCGCGCGCCGTTGCCGCGCGATCACGAAGATCCTCGGCCGTCGCCGGAACGCCATGCCGATCATCCGGGCACCACCGAGCGCCAGCATCGCGCCGATGGAAAATCCGATCGGGCCGCCCGTCGACGCCGCGATCGCGGTGCCGAGTGCAGCGACCGTCGTGCCGACGAAGCCCTGTGCCAACCGCTGTCGCAGGAACCCGGTGTAGACGTCGTCCGCATCCGGGCGCCGCGGCGGGGGCGGCGTGAGCAGACCGATGGCCGTCGGCGGGCGACGGCGCGGTGGCTCGAGTGAGCCCCAGGATTCGGGCTCGGGCAGTTCGGTGTCGTCCATTGGGAACCTCGGGACGGATGGTTACGCGCGCGGTCCTCGCCGAGCGTACGGCGGCGTGACTCGCACCGTTTCATCGACCTCGCGCCCCGCCTCACTCAGGTGCGGCCACGCGAACGCGAGTCCGATCAACGCGGCGACCGGAAGTCCGATATCGAAGATCGACGGACGCGCGGGGCTCAGCAGCAAACTCACGACGTTCAGCCCCAGTGCAGCCATCGCGAGATACGCGCCACGGCGGCGCGCCTGATACAACCACACGCCCGTCAAGCAGTACGCGACACCGATACCGCCCATCAACAAGAGAACAAGAAGCACGCGCCAATCGCCGAGTTCGGACGCACCGCCTGTGATGGCGCCCAACCCGATGATCGCCACGGCGAGCAGTAAGTAGGCGCCGCCGAGTCCGATCATACCGGCGACGAACGTGAGGATCGTCGAGGCCTCGCTGGGGAGCAGCGGGCCGGAATCACGGGCAGCACGCTTCGGGATGCTCACGACTTGATCGGCCCAAGCGCCACGCCCAGCGCCGCGAACAACAACAGCACGAACGCAGCAACCCCGACCAGCGCGGCGACGGTCTGCACCGCGCGCCACAACGGCGCACGCGTCACCTGCTCCGGCCACGGGCGCGGCAACAGATGCACCTCGGCCGAGCCCCACACGCCATAGGCAGCGAAGCAGGCCGCCGCGGCCACCACCACGACCCAGCCACTCGGCCGCGCCCACGCCGCGGCCGCAGCGACGAGCAGTCCACCGATGATATCGAGCGCCAGACGATCGCGCGGCGTACGGCGCGCGCGGGCGCTCAGCAGCTCAGCGAGCGAGGCGTTCGAAGGCAGTTCGGCGGCGACCATGACGGGCTCCTCGGGAGTCGGTCAGTTGAGTGTAGCGCTCGTGCGCGCACCGGCGCAAGCGCGCCGCGTCAGCCCAGCACGTCGCGGATCACCCGCCCCGCCGTATCCGTCAGCCGGAAGTCACGCCCCTGATACGAATACACGAGGCGCTCATGGTCGAACCCGAGCAGATGCAGGATCGTCGCCTGCAGATCGAACACATCGGTCTGCCCTCGCACACCCTGATACCCGATCTCGTCGGTCTCACCATACGACACACCGCCGCGCACACCACCGCCGGCCATCCACATGGTGAACGCCGCGTTGTTGTGGTCGCGGCCCACGAACGGATTGTCACTGCCCGACCGATTCTCGCGCATGGGCGTGCGTCCGAACTCTCCGCCCCACACGATCAATGTGTCCTCGAGCAGGCCGCGCTGCTTGAGGTCCAGGATCAATGCCGCCGTGGCGCGATCGGTCTCCTTGCAGCGCTCGATGAATCCGGCGTTCAACGCCTCAGAAGCACCCGCCCCGTGCGAATCCCATCCCCAGTGGAAGAGCTGGATGAAGCGCACCCCGCGCTCCGCCAGTCGACGCGCCAGCAGACAGTTGTTCGCGTACGACGTCGCGCCGGGCTGCGATCCGTACAACTCGTGAATCGACGCCGGCTCCTTGCTGATATCCATCGCGTCGGGCACCGACATCTGCATCTTGAACGCCATCTCGTACTGCGCGATGCGCGTGGCGATCTCAGGATCGCCCACGCGTTGATGCTGTTCCTGATTGATGGCGTTGATCGCATCGATCGACGCACGCCGCATCTCGCGCGACACGCCATCGGGATCAGACAGGTACAACACCGGCTCACCCGCCGAGCGACACTGCACGCCCTGGTACACACTCGGCAGGAACCCGCTGCCGTACACGCTCGCGCCGGCATCGGGACCCGTACCACCGGACAACAGCACCACGAAACCGGGCAAGTCCTGATTCTCCGTGCCCAGCCCGTACGTCACCCACGACCCGATGCTCGGCCGCCCGAGGCGCGCGCCACCGGTGTGCACGAGTAGCTGCGCCGGCGCATGATTGAACTGGTCGGTGTGCATCGCCTTGAGGAACGCGATCTCGTCGACCACCTGCGAGAGATACGGCAAGCGATCGGAGACCCACGCGCGCGACTCCCCATGCTGCGCGAACGCCGCCTGCGGTCCGAGCATCTTGGGGATGCCCTTGATGAACGCGAACCGCTTGCCCTCCAGTAGCGACTCGGGACACAACTGCCCATCGAGTCGCGCGAGCACCGGCTTGTAGTCGAACAACTCGAGCTGCGACGGCGCGCCGGCCATGTGCAGGAAGATCACGCGCTTGGCCTTCGCCGGGAAATGCGGTGTGAGCGGCGCCATCGGCGAGGCGGCGTCGCGCGCGATCCGCATAAGGGCTTCGGGCAGCGGCTGATCGCAGCCGATCAACGCGGCCAGAGCCGTCGCCCCGATCCCTGTGGCGCCGAGCTCGAGGAACTGCCGACGTGTGACATGACGCAGGGCAGCGAGCCCCTGGCGCTGCCACTCCTCACGCTGCCGGTCGGATGAGCGTCGCATAGTGGTCTCCCCTACTCCTTCGTGAGGAACGCGTCGAGGTTGAGCAGACTCGACGCCACGCTCGTCAGCGCCGCGACGTCGCCGCGTTGCCGTCGTGCGGTTTCGAACACCGAGCGCAGCGCCGTCAGCGTGCGGGCGGATGGTGCACGGAACAACACACGCTCGTATCCACTGCGCAGCGCCCGCTCCACCGAGGCCGCGTCGTTGAGCGGTCCCGCATCGTAGAGCATCAGCCGCGCCAGTGCCTCGGCGGCTTCAGTGTACACCGGGTCATTCAACGTGACGAGTGCCTGCAACGGCGTGTTCGTGCGCACGCGACGCGTCACCGACACCTCATGGCTCGGCGCATCGAAGAGCATCAGCGACGGATACGGCGCCGTGCGCTTCCACAGCGTGTACAACGCGCGGCGATGCCGGTTCTCGCCGGTGTCCGCCACCCACTTCTCTCCGCTGTACGGGCGCTGCCACACGCCATCTGGTTGCGGCGGCATCACACTCGGGCCGTACATTCGCTCACTTAGAAGACCCGACGCCGCGAGCGTCACGTCGCGGATCTGTTCGGCGCCCATACGGAACCGCGGCCCACGCGCGAGCAGCCGGTTGGCGGGATCGCGCGCGTAGAGCTCGGCCGAAGCTTCCGACCTCTGCCGATACGTCGCCGAGAGCACGAGCTCACGCAGCAGGGCCTTCACGTGCCAGCGATGCTCCCGCTGGAACCGCACCGCCAGCCAATCGAGCAGGTCCTGATGCGACGGTGCTTCGCCCTGCGTGCCGAAGTCCTCGCTCGTCTCCACCAACCCGATGCCGAACAACTGCTCCCAGAACCGATTGACCGTCACACGCGCGGTCAGCGGATTGGCCGGATCGACCAACGCGCGCGCCAACCCGAGTCGGTTCGCGCTCTCCTTGGGGAGCGCCGGCGCGATAGCCACCGGTACCCCCGGCTGCACCGCCTCCGTGGGCACAAGGAAGTTGCCGCGTTCGAACACCCGTGTGCGCCGACGCGCTTCAGGCCGCTGCTCCGCCATCACCGGCACGCGTGCGATGGGCGCGAGTGCGTTCACGTCGCGCCGCAGCGTGTCCCGCAGCGCGCGCAGACGCAGCAGCACCGCATCGTCCGCGACCTCGGCGTAGATCTGCTGCATGAAGGCACGCTGCCCGCCGTCACGCTCAGCCGCCGGCACGCGCACGATACGCCGCACTTCATTGAGTGAGGTGCCGTTGATCCGACCAGCGACGGCCGGCACATCCAGCTGAGACTCCCACGCCGCGCGGGCCGAGTCCACGGGGCCGGCTGCCACCCGCTCGTCGATCGCGCGGCGCACGCTGTCCAGCCGAGTGAGCAAGGCCTGCCCGCGGTCGGCCTTCTCGGGCGCGAACACGGTCAGCACCGGATGTTCGTCGTACTGGTCCCAGTCCTGCGTGGTGTTGAACAACGCGAACGCGCGGTAGTACTCGTGGTGCCGGATGGGATCGTACGGATGCCCATGGCACTGCGCGCAACCGATCGACGTGCCCTGCCAAGCTTCCCACGTGGTATTCACGCGGTCGATGACGGCTGCGACACGATACTCCTCGTCGTCGGTGCCGCCTTCGTTGTTGGTCATGGTGTTGCGATGGAACGCGGTCGCGATGCGCTGCTCCGGCGTCGGATCGGGCAGCAGGTCGCCGGCCAACTGCTCGATCGTGAACTGGTCGAACGGCAGATCCCGGTTGAACGCACGGATCACCCAGTCGCGATACGGCCACATGGGACGACTGGGATCGGTCTCGTAACCCTTGGAGTCGGCGTAGCGCGCGACGTCCAGCCACATGGTCGCCCACCGCTCACCGAAGCGCGGCGAGGCAAGCAGCGTATCGACCAGTCGCGCATACCCCGCCGCGCGGTCGCCCGAGCAGGCCTGCTCCACCTGCGATCTCGTGGGCGGCAAACCGATGAGATCGATGCTCACGCGGCGCGCCAACGTCGGGCATTCCGCCTCCGGCGACGGTGCGAGTTGCGCGCGCGTCAACGAGGCGAGCACGAACTTGTCGAGCGGCGTGCGCACCCACTGGCTGTCCGTCACCGCGGGCGGTTCCACTGCCACCGGTGCGACGAACGCCCAGTGATCCTGCCAGGGTGCACCCTGCGCGATCCACCGCCGCAGCATCGCGATCTCGCGCGCCGGCAGCGGCTCCATGCCTTTCGGCATGCGGTCACGCGGATCGTGGTGCGTGATCCGTCGCATCAACTCGCTCGCCGACGGGTCACCGGGAACGATGGCATGCCGCCCCGACTTCCCAGCCTGCATCGCGTCGTCGCGGAACAACAGACTCAACTCACCCTGTCGCCGCACACCGCCGTGGCACTGCACGCAGTTCGAGTTGAGGATGGGACGCACGTCGCGATTGAAGTCCACCGTCGGACCCACGCGATCGACTACCGTCTGTCCCTTCCAGAATGCGAGCGCAACCGCGACCGCGCCCACGCCAGCGAGCATCCACCGAGTGCGTGTCATGGTGTCACCAGCGTCGCCGTCTCACGGACTACACGCGCACGCGGATGAGCCCGACGCAGACGCGCGACGCCATCGGCCGTCGCCTCAGTCTCCCAGAGATACACCGCACGCAGGCGCGGCATCGTCTCGAGCACGCGCAGGCCGGCGTCGCTCACCGCCGTCCCCACGAGATTGATCACCTCCACCTGCCGCAGCTCCCGCAGATGCGCCAGGCCCGCATCACTCACTCCCGTATGCGCCAACTGCACATGCGTGAGATTCGGCATCTCGGCGAGCACGGCTAACGACGCGTCGTCACTGGATGTGCGCGCGAGCGAGAGATCGATGATGTGCTGAGCCAACGGACGCAGCAGCGCGAGTGAGCCCGCCGACCATGATGCCGGGGCGTTGGACGCATCCACACGCAACAACGCCGACCGGCCCGCAACACGTTGCACCATGAACCCCGCACGCGACGCCGCACTCATCGCGGCGGTGTCCGGCTCCGGTAGCGTGAGTGCATACACACCCGACGGCACATCCTCGAGTCCGTATGCCGCGAGCGTCCGGCGCACACTGCTCGGCCGCGCGATGTCGGCAAGTGACACGGTCGCCGATGCGCCTTGATCGATCCACCAGCGCAGCAGCGCGATCTCCGACGCCGGGATCGCGCGGTCCGGCGGCATCGCGTCCAGATGCCCCGGCGGCAGCTCAAGGCGCAGGATCAGCTCGCTCTCGTCCGATCGTCCCGGCACGACGACCTTCCCCTCGCGTCCGCCGTCGAACATACCGTCCGCCGATGTGAGGTCCAGGCCGCCGAGCTTTCTCTCCGCGTTGTGGCACGACGCACAGCGCTGCGTCAGCAGCGGCTGCACGATGGAATCGAACACCGGTGTCTCGGCGGCGTTCACCACTCGACGATGTGTGAGGCGCTCCGCGTCAGGGAGCCGCGCGACATCACGCAGCGACTGCGGCATGTAGCGCGTGAGGTAGTCGTCACCACGGACCAGCGTGCCACCGAGGTGTCCGCTGAGCACGAGCATCCCGCTCAGCGCGGCCGCGCCACTGCGCACCGTGACGATGCTGTGCGAGAGCGGACGCTGGAGCCCATCGCGCACGACGAACCACGCCACTGCCGCCACCGCCGTGAGCACACCGAGCCAACGATGCCATCGCAGCGTCTCGGGGGCGTAGCTACCCCAGTCAGCGAGCAACACACCGGCGATGGCCGCCGCGATCGCGCTCCACGCGCCGAGCAGACGCAGCACACCCGCGGCACTCAATCGGCTGGCGTCGGCCGCGCGCGCCGTCCTCTCGGGTGCAACGAACCAGTCGAACACCGCCGAGGCGAGCAACGCCCCGATCGGCAGATGCACCAACACGGCATGCCCCCGCCCCACCATCGGCGCGAACGTGCTGTCATGCGAACCGCGGGTGAGCGCCACTGCCACGAGAACCACGAGGCCGACCGACAGACCCACGGAGGTCCGCGTGAGTGCCACGCGATCAGACCTTGGTCAGCTTGGTGACCCGCCCATCGTTGATCCACTCAACCACATAGATGTTGTTGCGGCGGTCCACCCACAACGCGTGCGGCGAGATGAAGCGCGACGCGCGACGCTTGTCGTGCGGGATGTTCGGATAGCCCTTGAGGTCGGGATACGTGGTGCCGAACTGATTCTCGCTCGTGAACGCCCCGCCCTCGAGATAGTCGCCCAAGTCCGCGACCTTCGCGTTCTTCTTGTCGAAGATCGAGACGCGCGCGTACAGGTCGGGCACGTAGAGGAAGTCGCCGCGATGGAAGGTCGAGCACGGGAAGCGGAGATCGCGCTTGTTGATCACTTCACCGAGGTAACGCCCTTCGAGCGTGAACTCCACCACGCGCACGTTGCCGCGATCGGAGATCTGCACACGCGGCGTGCCATCGCGCCGCTCGATGCTGATACCGTGCGGCTGGCGCAGATGATGCGGCTCGCTGCCACGCCCTCCGAACGAATCGAGATACTTGCCGTCCTTCGCATCGTAGATGTGGATCCACGACTGCCCATAGCCGTCGGCGACATACAGCTTGCCGTTGGGTCCGAGCGTCGTCTCGGTGGGGCTGTAGCCGCGATCCGGTGCGTACACGCCCGCGAGGAACGGTCGCCCCGCCTTCCACACGACATCGCCGTCCAACGTCGTCTTCACCACTTCGCCCAAGCCCGTATTGGCGAGGTACAGGTACTCCGTCCCATTCTCCTCGGCGATGTGCAGGCCGTGCGCGCCCGGCGCATACGCCTGTCCCCACGACGAGAGATAGTTGCCATCTGCGTCGACCACCACGATGGCTTCGCGACTCTGGTTCGCGATGTAGAAGCGTCCGGCGCGGTCTTCCACGATGCCGTGGGTGTACCCGAACTGTTTCCCCTTCGGGAGCTTCACCCACGCGTGATCCATCGTGTAGCGGAAGTCGCCTTGGCCGAGCACCACCGCTGGCTCGTCGCGTCGCGATCGTGCACTGATCACCGCTGCGCCGCCGATCGACGGGAGTGCGGCAACGAGACCCGCTGACGCGGCGGCGGCAAGGAATCCGCGACGGGAGGTGCCGTGCGCGGGCGTGTTGGCGTCGGAGGCGAGATCGGACATCGGGCAGGACTGAGGGTGACTGCGCCCTACTCGGTCGCTGCCGACGCGAGCCGGATCGCCCGCAGAATGTGCGGCTGGCGGGGGACGGCCGCTAGGCCGACGGCTTACCGGTTCCGCCGCCCCGACACGCAGCACGTGATCGAGGAGCAAGGTCGCCTGCACGTCACTGAGCTCATCGTCGAAGTGCTCCGCGGAGTAGGTACGGAGTGAAGCGCCCCCTGGAGCCGCCCCCGCGCCGCAGCGCCTACCCGCGGCTCCAGGCGATCTCGATCCCATCGCGACCAGCGAGCGCCGCGCGGAGCATCGCGACGAGCGCAGGCGATGCGTGCTCCTCCTCGAGCAGATCCACCGTCTCGGCCTGGATATAGTAGTCGCGATCAGCCAGCGACTCCTCCTCCAGCGCGTGGATCAGCACCTCCAGATCGGCCTCCGTGATGCTGCCCAGCGTCTTCCCCGATTCCGTCTCGCGCAACGTGATCATGTTCGCCCTGAGTAGATGGTGGATCGTCCGCCGCTCCCTCCCCTACTATACGGCTCGGCCGCCAGCCCGCTAGCCCACCCACCGCGAATCCGCGCGGGTCTGCATGACCTGTCGACCGACTCGCATGCACCAAGGGCGAGCGCGGCGATGGGGATGGTGATTGCGTCACTGGCGATCGCCTGCGCGAACGACGTCGAAGCAAGACGATGCAGAAGCAGCGATCGTACGCGTTCCGGCGCCTCAGGAAAAGAACGCGCGCGAGATCCACGTCTTGCACTGATGCCACTGGCCATCGCGCCGCTGGAAGACCTTCAGATAGAAGTCACGGTCTGTGCGCTGTTCGATCGGCACGTTGAACTCCGCGAGTGCCGCGTCCGAGAGCGGTACGCACACTGGGCGGAGCAGCAGCAGAGCTCCGAAGACCATCGCAAGAAGTATCCACACGCGACGCATTCGGGGTCCGGGTTCGTCGGGGTTTCGCCAGGTTGTGCCGTGACCGCTTTCTATAGTATGCGGTTGGGCGGCCCTCTGCACCAACTGCCGTTCGCCGGCGCCTCGGCGTCTCGCGCTACTTCGCGTAGCGCTCGGCACCCATGAAATGCAGGGACACGTATGGGGCGTCACCGACCACCCAGCTGTCGTGCGGCTCCGGCGGGATGTAGAAGAGAGCCCCAGGGCGCAACTCGATCACGCGCCCATCGGCGAAGGCGGCGGTCGCAACGCCCGACACCACGAGGCCCAGATGCTCCACGTCGCAACGCGCCTTCCCGAGCGCGCGGCCGACGTGCTCCGACCACTTCCACCCCGGTTGATACGTCGCGCGGCCGATCGTCCGGCCCGCCAAGTGGATGATCTCGAAGCGACCGAGCGTCAACTCACGCACTTCGTCGGGTTGCTCGAACCGTCGAAGAATGACGTCCGTGTTCATCAGTAGTGACTACTCCGTTCGGGGCGTTCGTCCGGCAAACGTCAGGTTGTGCAGTGGACGCTTCCATTAAGATGCAGGTGGGGCACCGGTCCCTGACTCACCGCCGTTGCGTTAGGTACAGACGGTGAGCTCGCAGGAGCTGACGATGATCGCGATGAGCACGAGTGGTATGGCCAGCGCCGCCACCCCGAGCGTGCGCCACTGACTGCGTTGCTTCACGGGCTCTGCGGCTCCCCGCAGGTCGGAGACGATGACGCGGCTGGCTCGATCGGCAGCACACCGAGGGCTCGCCGCCACGGGCCGTCGAATCCACAGCGAATGAAACTCCACGGTGTCCCCCCGCACCGCCGCGACGGTCCCCTCGACGCTACGCGCGTGACACGCGAGCAGGAAACCAGTGTCAGTCAGTGCGCTGGTGGACCGGGAAGGCCTCGGGCGCCTCGAGGCGCGCTGTGCTCTGAGTCGCGAGCGCCATGGTCGAGACCCTGAGATAGCAGCCGGTGCTCAGCCCGAGAACCGCGAGGAGCACAGCTGTGGAGACGAGGCGTGTGCAGACCCTCCGTCCCCATCGTCGGCACTGAGGTGCATCGCGATCAGTCGACGCGCGCATGTCGTGAAGGCAAGGGTTGCTCATTCGGCTAACGTTTGGTCGTGCTGCGGCCGCTTTAATACAATGCGGTTGGGCGGCCGTGCGCTTCCTTCAGGTACGATACAGCACGTCCGCCCAACCGCTACCCCAGCGCGGCCGTCTGCACCAACTGCCGTTAGGGCGCCTTGCGCGATGCTACGGATGTGCTACCTTAATAGCACACCAGTGCTACGGAGAGACGATGGTCCGCGAACTTACGCTGCGCCAGGTCGGCGGATCGATTGGCGCGACAATTCCGAAAGACATGGCCGACCGCCTGCATCTCGAGGCGGGCGACCGCGTGCTGGCCGTCGAGACGGATCGAGGGATTCTCCTCACTCCCTACGATCCGGACATCGAGGCGGGGCTTGCCGTGGCCGCTCACGCGGCGAAGAAGTTCCGGAACGCGCTGCGCGAGCTCGCGAAATAGCGGATGAAGCAGCCACGCTGGGTACCACGCCTCGTCGTTGACGCGGCGCATCTGGATCAACTGCGGGAGCACGGCGGGTTGCCGGGCGTCCGCGACGAGAACGGGCTTGAGGCAGCGCTGGCGCGACCGCAGCAGAAGTGGCACTACGAACCGGACTCCGATCTCGCCACGCTCGCCGCGGCGTATGCGTTCGGGCTCGCGAAGGCGCATGCATTCAACGACGGGAACAAGCGAGCCGCTTTCCTGACCGCGGTGATCTTCCTCGGGCTCAATGGGAAGGATTTGGGCGCAACAGAGTCCGAGGTGGTTCAGGCGATGACGGCGCTCGCGGCTGGATCGTTGAGCGAGCCTGATATGGCCGCCTGGATTCGCGAGCGGCTGACTCGCCTCAAGCTGTAGCCCGTTTCGGTCGCCCTAACGTCAGGTTGTGCTGTGGCCGCTTCCATAAAATGCAGGTGGGCGGCCGTGCGATACCGAAAGGTACAAAAGAGCTCGGCCGCCCACCGGCTTCCCTACCGCGGTCATCGGCACCAACCGCCGTTAGGTTGCGCGCATTCATATAGTAAGTGCACCGCCGTTGCCGCACCCGAATGCGGGTGAGGTGACCTGGGGCAGGCTAGGCTTCAGTTCTCCTCCAAGAGAAAAGACGCCATGACCTACGCCCAGATCACCCACGAAGAAAGGTACGCCATTTCCGCATTGCGGAAGCGGGGCTACTCCTGCGCCGCAATCGCGCGAGAGCTGCAGCGCGCGCCCAGCACGATCAGCCGCGAGGTCCGCCGCAACGCGTGGCGCACCGATGGCCGCACGTACTGGGTCGATAAGGCCCAGTCCTACACAAATGAGCGCCGCCGGTCCTCGCGCCGCAACGCACAGTTCACGGCCGACGAGTGGGCGTTCGTCGAACACTGGATCCGCGAGGACTGGAGCCCGGAGCAAATCGTCGGCTGGTGCAAGCGGTTCGACCTCCTCGCGATCAGCCACGAGACGATCTATCGGCACATCCACGCGGATCGCGCGCGCGGCGGGACGCTCTACACGCACTTGCGCGTGATGACCAAGAACCTGCGGAAGCGCTATGGTACGTACGATAGTCGCGGCCGCCTTGCGGGCAAGCGGCACATCTCAACGCGGCCCGCGGCCGCGACCAACCGCTCGCGCATCGGGCACTGGGAGGGCGACACGGTGCTCGGCAACACGCAGCACGGCGCGTGCGTGGTGACGCTCGTCGAGCGGAAGTCCGGTTTCATCGCGATCGGTCTGCTCGCACAACGCACCGCGGCGAATACGAACGCGCGGCTCAAACAGCTCATCGATGCGCAGCCGCGGCCGGTGCGCACGCTCACACTCGACAACGGAACCGAGTTCCATTCGTACAAGAAGCTCGAGGCCGTCGTGGACACGAAGTGCTACTTCGCGACACCGCATCATTCCTGGGAGCGCGGCAGCAACGAGAATGCGAACGGGCTTTTCCGACAGTACGCTCCGAAGCGGACCTCGATGGAGCACCTGACACAGCGGGACTGCCAGCGGATCGCCGACAAACTCAACCGCCGGCCGCGCAAGCGTCTCGGCTTCAGAACCCCGGAGGAGGTCTATGCCCTGTGACGTTCAGCGGTGCACTTCAAAGTTGACTTTACACGGCGGGGCGCGGAACCCCGGCCCGCCAAGCTTCAAGTCGCACCAGTTGATGGTGAAGCACTGCGATCTCCTGCTCGATCGCCGCGAGCGACTGCTGGGTGTCCGTAGCCGTGGTGAACGCACGCCAGAGCTTCGCGCTTTCGAGCCGCTCGCTGAGGCGCTGCCGCTGCGCGTCTGCGTGCGCAAGCGCTTCGCGATGGAGGTGAATCGCGGCGTCAAGCTCCGCGCTCGTTGGTGCGACTTGGCGATCGGCGGACCGCTGCTGCCGCGCTGCGGCCGCGCGCCTGTCGACCGCGTCGGCGCGCTCGACGATCTCGAGCGCGACCGCATCAAAGCTACGGAAGAGTGCTACGTGCGCGTCCTCGATGCTCGCCTCCCGACCGGCTAACGATCTGGCGTTCAGCGGCGGCGCGCAGCGCCGTCCGTCTGCAACGCCTTGTTAGCCAGCAACATTCCTACTTTGCTCCCAGGTCAGCTTCTCGCATAAGGGTAGCAAGCGCTTCGCCGGATTCGTCGTTCTCCTCCAGCAGTCCGTCGATCATGCCAGCCCGATCGGCGTCAGGCCGATTCTGCCCGAGCTTCCATTTTCCCGAGAGACGCGCAATCGGCATCTCGACACCTACAATCGCACCGAGCAGCTTGGAAAGATAGTCGTCGGGCGCGTCGGAAACCTTCCACGGCAGATCGCGCGTTCCCTCATGTTTGTGAGTGAGATGATTCAGGTGCTCTCGCAACCACTGCTGGTCGTCCAGGAACCTGAGCCGTCCGTATGCGTGGACCACGGCATAGTTCCATGTGGGTACAACCTTTCCGGTTTCCTTCTTCGTCGCGTACCAGGATGGGGTGATGTAGTGATCAGGCCCCTGGAAAATGACCACAGCATCGACGTCCGCAGGCGTGGCCCGCAAGATGGGGTTTGCGCGCGCGACATGTCCCCTGAGAACTCCGAGTGGTCCTGTTGTCGGATCGATGAGGAGCGGAATGTGGTCGACGCTGAGACCGTCGCTCGTCATGACGACGAGAGTTCCAAATGGTCGCTTGCGCACAAGGGCATGAAGAACTTCGGTCCTTGTCTCCTCGAACTGCTTCGGTAGGTACATATTCTTCTCCGCCCCCAAGGATGCCTGTCTGGCTAACGTCAAGTTGTGCAGCGGCCGCTTCCATAAAATGCGGTTGGGCGGCCGTGCGGT
>JADYYN010000042.1 GCA_020853635.1 Gemmatimonadaceae bacterium | reverse complement strand
GTGATCGCCGCCGTGGGCTTCTACGGCGAGGCGATCCAGATCGGCGTGGGGGTGGACGGCGGATGGAACGACTTCGGTCCGGATCGTCTGATCACCAGGGCAGATGGGCACGTGCTCCTCGAGCTCGACGGCAAGCCGGCACTCGACCTCTACAAGCAGTACCTCGGCGCCTTCGCCAAGGACCTGCCCGGCTCGGGCCTCCTGTTCCCGCTCTCCATCCGTCGGCCGGGCGACAAGGCTCCTCCGCTGGTGCGCACGCTCCTGGGAGTGGACGAAGCCAACAAGTCGATGACGTTCGGCGGTGACATGCCGGTGGGAGCGACGGCGCGGCTCATGCGAACGACCAACGAACGACTCGTGAACGCCGCGAGCGTCGCGATCTCGCGTGCCACGGAGCAGTTGCCCGACGACCGGCCGGCGCTCGTGGTCTCCGTGAGTTGCGTGGGACGCCGCATGTTGCTCGGCGAGCGCACCGACGAGGAGGTGGAGACGATCCTCGACGGCAGCCCGGACGGCTCCGCGCACATCGGCTTCTACTCCAATGGCGAGATCGCGTCGGGCGCCAAGGGCGCGCCGGCGGAACTGCACAACCAGACGGTCACCATCACCACATTCAGCGAGCGCTGATCCAGTGATGACCGCGCCCCATCCCGTCCCCGACGCGCCGCCGGCGGCGTCGAGCGCGACAGCACCTGAGCTGCATCCGCTGCTCCTGCGGCAGATGAAGCGCATCTGCAAGGATGCGAGCGTGAGCTGCGCGCGGGCGACTCCGGACACCATGCGGGTGCTGCTCGCGCGTGTGAGCAAGGCGTACGCGGACTTCGACCGCGAGCTCTACCTGCTGGAACGTTCGCAGGAGATCTCGTCACGCGAGATGCTCACGCTGCACGCCAAGCTGCGCGCGAGCGAGGCGCGTCACGCCAGCCTCGTCTCGTTGTCGTCCGACTGGGTCTGGGAGATCGACGCCGAGGGACGATTGATGTACATCACGGCGCCGTCCGAGAGCCGCGACTTCGACTTCAGTCCCTATCTCGGCCAGCGGATGCGCGTGGACGAACTGCCAGCGGTCGCCGGAAGCGACCACGCCGAACACCGTGCGCGGCTCATCGCGAAGCAGCCGTTCCGGAACTTCGCGTTCGGCCTCTCTCGTCCCGACGGCCAGCCGCTGTATCTGCGCGCCAGCGGCGAACCGTTCTTCGTCGAAGGCCGATTCGCCGGCTACCGCGGCGTGGCCTCCGACGTCACCAAGGCGAGCCTCGACGCACAGGCCGTGAATCAGCTCGCGCGGTTCGACAGCCTCACCGGCCTCCCCAATCGCAGCAAGTTCCTCTCGCAGCTCGAGGAGCGCATCGCGCACCACGCGGACGCGCCGCACCAACTCGCCGTGATGTTCATCGACCTCGACCGGTTCAAGGTCGTCAACGACACGCTCGGCCACGCGGCCGGCGACCAGCTGCTCAGGATCGTCGCTGGACGCCTGCAACACGCACTCCGCGATCTCGACATCGTCGCGCGCTTCGCCGGCGATGAGTTCGTGGTGCTCATCGACACGTGCGGCGACCGTCACGTGGTGCCGCAGATCGCCCAGCGCCTGCTCGACCAGATCCATCGGCCTGTGCCGCTCAGCGGCAAGACGGTCCACGTGTCGGGCAGCATCGGCATCGCGCTCTTCCCCGAGGACGGTTCGGACGCCGACACGCTGCTCAAGCACGCGGACGCCGCGATGTACGTGTCCAAGAGTTCGGGTAAGAACACCTGGCGGTTCTTCACCCCCGAGCTCGCGGCCAGACGGCAGGCGACGTACACCGTCGAGGAGGAACTGCGCACCGCGCTCGACCGCGACGAGTTGCGCCTCCTCTACCAGCCGCTGTTCGACTGCCTCAGCGGTGCCTGCTCCAGCGTGGAGTCACTCATCCGCTGGCAGCACCCGGAGCGCGGTCTGCTCTCGCCGGCCGCGTTCCTCTCCGTCGCGGAGGATACGGGGCTCATCGAGCAGATCGGGCAGTGGGTGATCCGCACCGCCACGCAGCAGGTGCGCGCCTGGCGCGATGCGGGACTGCACATGCCGTACTGCAGCGTGAACCTCTCGCTCAAGCAGTTCGCCAGCGAGACGCTCGTGCAGGACGTTCGCGACGCCCTTACCCTCGCCGGCATCGGCGGCAGTTCCCTCGAGGTGGAGATCACCGAGAGCCAGCTCATGGCGGATCCTGAGCGGGTGCAGGGCATCCTCAAGGAACTGCGCGGCATGGGTGTGCGCGTGGCGATCGACGACTTCGGGACGGGCTACTCGTCGCTCGCATACCTCAAGCGCCTCTCCGCGGGCACGCTCAAGGTGGACCGAACCTTCGTGAGCGGACTGCCCGACGACAAGGAGGACATCGCCATCCTGCGCGCGGTGCTCGCGCTGGGACACAGTGTCGGCATGGAAGTCGTCGCCGAGGGTGTGGAGACCGAGTCGCAGCTCGCGATGCTCAAGGGGATGGGATGTGATCGCGTGCAGGGGTACCTGCTCGGCAAACCACAGAGCGCAGCGTCGATCGCCGAACGGCTGACCACGTCGACGGTGTGCGAAACGGCGAGCTGAGCGCCTCGAAACGGTTCAGCGGCTCGACGGCAAGAACTCGCTCCTCGCCCACCCCGCGTCGGTCAGGAGCGGCCACATCCACCCCGCGCCGGTGAGGGAACCCTCTCCTCCCAGACGAGCGAGTCACGGACCGGAAGCCGCGTCCAGTCGCGGTGGCGACGAGGGTCGGTCAAGGCGCCACGTTCGACCGGTCGATCCGCACCCGCTCGACCGCACCACCGAGCTTCGCCCGCACCCGAAGCAGCTGCAGCACCGCCGCTGCCGCGAGGCCCGCCGTGAGCCCCCACCAGAGCCCCGGCGCGCCGCCATCGTACCGGAAGGCGATGAGCGCTCCCAGCGGGATCCCCACGGCCCAGAAGCTCAGGATGTGCAGGAGCATCGCCACCCGGGTGTCTCCCGCGCCGCGCAGGATCGATGTGCAGATCACCTGCGTCCCGTC
>JADYYN010000041.1 GCA_020853635.1 Gemmatimonadaceae bacterium | reverse complement strand
GGCCACCACGCGCGCCGACATATCGGGCGAGTTGCCGAACACGACACCACCCTCCTTGACGTTCGGGCAGGAGATGTTGATCTCGATCGCATCAATGGGAGAGTCATCGAACCGCCGCGTCACCTCCACATATTCTTCGACCGTGGAGCCCGAAACGTTCGCGATGAAGCGGGTCTCGGCAAAATCGAGACCGGGCAGGATGCTCGTGACAACATGTTCGACGCCCGGGTTCTGCAGTCCGATCGCGTTCAACATGCCCATCGGCGTTTCGTAGACGCGGTGCGGCGGATTGCCGAGCCGCGCCTTGCCGGTGGTCCCCTTCAGCACGAGCGCGCCCGCGTCGCGGTTCGTGAAGCCCTCGATGCGCGTGTACTCCTCGCCGAAGCCGACGCAGCCGGAGAGGAGGACGATGGGCGAGGAGAAGCGAAGCCCGCAGAAGTCGAGGGCAAGGGGTGACGTGGACGGCATCGGGCCATTATAGGGCCTGGGGCGGAGGGCTCAGGGCGAACGGCCAGAGCGCGCTACCGCGCGTCGAACACAGCCAACGTTTCTTGCCCTAAGCTCTGGGCGCTCCGCCCTCCGCCCCGAGCCCTTCGCAATGTTCCACGTGGTGTTGCACCAACCCGAAATCCCGCCCAACACGGGCAATATCATTCGCCTGTGCGCGAACACCGGGTCGGCGCTGCATCTGGTACGGCCGCTCGGCTTTACGCTGGACAAGCGCTCGCTGCGTCGCGCCGGACTCGATTACAGCGATCTCGCGACGGTGACCGTGCACCCGGACCTCGATGCCTGCCGCGCGCAGCTCGAGGGGGCGCGCTGGTTCGTGATCGAGACGGGTGGCGTGACGGCGCACAGCGACGCCGCGTTCGTGCCGGGCGATGCCTTTCTCTTCGGCTCGGAGCGCGCCGGGCTGCCGGGCGCCGTAGTGGCCGCGATACCGGCCGCGCGGCATCTGTCGCTGCCCATGCGTGCCGGCAATCGCAGCCTCAATCTGTCGAACGCTGTTGCGGTCGTCGTATATGAAGCGTGGAGGCAGTGTGGCTACCGGTAACGTGAAACCGAATGGCGTATGGATCGTGCTTGCGCTCGTGATCGGCATGGGGCTCGGGGTCGCCATCGCGGCGAGTGGTGCAGCGCGGCTCGCGGCTCTCGTCACCGCGATCGAGCCCGTCGGCACGCTGTGGCTGAATGCGCTGCGCATGACGGTGATCCCGCTCGTCGTCGCGCTCCTCATCACCGGCATCGCGTCGGCGGCGGAAACGGCAGCGACGGGGCGCCTCGCCGGTCGCGCAATCCTGCTGTTTCTCGTCGGCTACGTGGCATCCGTGACAATCGGGGCCCTCTTCATGCAGGGGACGCTCGCGCTCTGGCCTTTGGGCGACTCGGCGCGCATTGCGCTGCGTGCGGGCGCCAGCGCGGATGCATCGGTGGTGCCTGCCATGCCACCGCCCGGCGAATGGGTCACGGCCCTCATTCCCGTCAACCCGATCGCAAGCGCTGCATCGGGCGTCATCCTGCCACTCGTCGTCTTTGCCGTGTTCTGCGGATTTGCCGTCACGCGCCTGCCACCGAAGGAGCGCCTGCCACTCGTCGCGTTCTTTCAGGGCATTGGCGAGGCGATGCTCGTGATCGTGCACTGGGTACTGTGGGCGGCGCCGGTCGGCGTGTTCGTGCTGGCGCTCGGCGTCGGCATGCGGGGCGGGCTGGGCGCGGCCGGTGGGATCGCCTACTACCTCGCACTGCTGTGTTCGTTGGGCCTGTTGCTGGCGCTCGCCCTGTATCCGTGCGCCGTGTGGCTCGGGCGCGTGCCTCCCGCACGCTTCGCACGCGCCGCGGCGCCCGCGCAGGTGGTTGCGTTCAGCACGCAGTCGTCACTCGCGTCGCTGCCCGCCATGCTCACCGGCGCGCGCGAAACACTGCGCCTTTCGGAGCGCGTCACTTCGATCGTGCTGCCGCTCGCCGTCACGCTCTTTCGCGTGAGCAGTCCCTCGATGAATCTCGCGGTCGTGCTGTTCGTCGCGCACGTGCACGGCACTCCGGTGGGTTTCGCGGTGCTCGCCGCCGGCGTGCTGGTTGCGGTCGCGAACAGCCTGAGTTCAGTGGGCCTGCCCGGCCAGACCTCGTTTTTCACGGGCACCGTGCCGATCGCGCTCGCGATGGGACTGCCGCTCGAACTGCTGCCACTGCTGCTCGCAGTGGAAGTCGTGCCGGACATATTCCGCACAGTGTCCAACGTCACCGCCGACATGGCCGTCGCGGCGATCGTTGAGAGGCGCGAGTAGGCGGCTCGCCCGAGCGATCCACCTCGGCGCGCACGGGGCGTGTCATGAGGTCCCTCACGACTTCGGCGGCCGGCACTCCTTCGTACAGCGTCTTGTGGATTCCCTCGACGATCGGCATCGAGACGCCCTCGCGTCGCGCGACTTCGAGCACGGCACGGGCTGCGGGGTAGCCTTCGACGACCTGGCCAATCTGGCGCAGCGCCGCGTCCGGCGTCGCCCCACCCGCGAGCAGAAGGCCGAAGCGACGG
>JADYYN010000040.1 GCA_020853635.1 Gemmatimonadaceae bacterium | reverse complement strand
TGCACAACATCGCTGCGAGCCGACACAAAGCTCTCTGTCACACCCGCCGCGTCGAGCGGCCGAAGCGCGACGAGTCCAGATATGACGGTGATCTGGTCCACGACCGTCGTGGGCCAGAGAATCTTCGCGGCAACTGTCGAGACGGGAGCCTTGTCAGCACCGACCTTCTTTCCGCGTTTAGGCTTGGGTGCTGGCTCGTCCTGGAGGTCTAGCGTGGCAGGCAGTTGTTTCGGTGCGAACTTCGGTATCTGGTAGTCCGGTCGCAACCAGCGAATCAGCCCGCGCTTCTCCTCTTCGGCCCGTTCGTCGTGCAGGGCGACAAGGCGTTCGAGAATCTCATCCTTCTGCATCGGCCAAGCCCAGCCGTAGGCCTCTGCAACGAGCCGATCAAGCTGGTCGTGGAGGTCGCGGAGTATGCCGCAGGCGGCGAGCTCGTGGATGGTGCGCTCGGCGGGGGTGAGTGGCTCGCCGGTGCGGAGCTTCTCGATGACATTGTACATCTTTGTCATCGTGATACGGGGGTCGCGGGCGATCGCGTCCTGCCTGTGTGAGTCGAGTCGCTCGCCGATCACCGCAAGTTGTGCGCGAGACTGTGAAGGCGAGTCCGGGAACGGAAACGCGTCAAAGCTCGATTCCTTGTTGTAAGTAGGATCGTTGCCAATCCCGAGACGTCCCCCGGCCGCGATGCTCCAGTGCACGTGAATGGAGCTACTGAGGACTGCGAGAATATCGCCGCGCTCAGATGCGATGCAGTTCAGTTTGCTGTCCGGTACGACACCGGATACAAATGAAAACAGTCGATGACGAGATGTCTTCACGGTTACGATGAACCGAGAAAGTGCCCCAATTGCTTCGCGCAGTTCGACGTTGTTGCGGCCGAACTGCCACCAGAGTTCGCGTCGTCGACGATCTCGGTTCGCTGCGCGCACCGGACGAACCCGGTCTGCGACGATCTGAAACAGCTGTGGGTACCGACGGGCGCCTGCTTCATCGAGGACACCGAAGTCGATCGCATAGACACCACGAGGCCGATCGGCAACGTCGCGACCATTCAAGTATGGCTTCAGAATCTCGCTGAGTCTTGGATCGGCGCGTATCAAATCGCGAGCGGCGTCTGGACTAAGGACGAATCCCTCACCGTTCGGCTCGAGACCTGCAAACGCCAAGCCGTCGTTGGACTTTAATGCCACGGCTGAAGCAGTCGCGATGTCTGCGCGTCCGGTCAGATCGGAGTTGACGCGCGCCACGATCTCCACTTCGGTAACCGCAGCTGCTTCATCGACGCGCACGAGACGGCGAGTGCTAGCGTCACGGCCAAGAACGGTCATCGCGACTCGTACGGCTGCACCGTCCGCCTCCGATGACCATGGGTGGTCGGGCGCGGCCCAGATGACGAGAGCGCCAGCCGCCTGAGCACGCTCGATGACTCCCCGGTTCAGGCGCTGAGTGATCGAGGAGGTCGTGATAAGGCCAGCACGGTTCGTCGAGCCAGAGGACACGGATTGCGCGGAGATCTCGACCCAACAACCCACGACGTCAGAGCTCGCTGCGATCTGGGGATACGCCGACCGCAGTGCTTCGGTGTAGCCGTCGCCTAATGAATCGCGCATTCGAGACGCCCCAAGATACGGCGGATTCCCCACAATGAACTCCGCCTCCGGCCATTCTGCCGGCCGTGCATCCACGTACTCGTAGTACGGTAGCTTCGCCGCCGGATCCGGCACCAGCTCACCGGTAACAGGCGAGACGAGCCGAGGCGACGGATCCGGTCGGTCCCTCTCCGGCCTGTGCACCACAGCATCGTACGCTAGGATCGCGTCCCGACACTCGATTGTCCCTGTGTCCTCCAGAATCGGATCCGGCGGCGTACGACCGCCATGCGTCTCGCGCCAGAACTGGTGGTAACCGATCCACAAAGTCAGCTCGGCGATCTCACGAGCCCACGGTTTGATTTCGATACCAAAGAACTGTCTCGGGTGCACTTCTTCGAGCACGAGACCGCCCTGGCCGCCGCTCACGCGGGCCAGTTCGTTCAGCACTTCGTGCTCGACGCGCTTCACCGCGGCCATCGTTACGTAAAGGAAGTTGCCGCTCCCGCAGGCCGGATCGAGGAACCGCAGCGAGCGCATCCACGCGTGGAAATCGGTGAGCTGCTTGACAGCCTGATCGCGTTCCTTCTTGCGGATGCCTTCCTTGTTGTCCCCGAGCTTCCCAGCCTCCTCTAGCTGCACGACCGTCGCCTGCACCGCCACCCACTTCTCGCGGATCGGCTCGACCACGGTCGGTTCTACCAAACGTTCGATGTACTCCCGCGGCGTGTACTCAGCACCGAGCCTGTGCCGCTCCTCCGGGTCCAGCGCGCGCACGAGCAGCGTGCCGAAGATGCTCGGTTCCACGCGCGACCAATCGAAGGCCGTTGCCTCTATCAGCAGCGTCACGTCGTTCGGCTCCAACGGCAGCGCTTCGCGTGTTTTGAAGAAGTGCCCGTTGAAGCGATGCAGCATCTCGGCGCCGAACATGCCGCCTTCGTCCATCGTCTTCCACAGCAACTCCAGCGCAGCCTTGAGCCGTGCCGGGTCACCCGAACTCTTCGCAGCCTCAAGCGTCTTTCGGAACAACTGCTCCGGGAGCAGCCCGACATCTTCGGCGAAGCAGGAGAAGACACAGCGCATGAGGAAGCGCGCCACTCGCTCTTGGTCGAGTCCACGGTCTTCCAGAGCGGCGGCCAGCTCCGCAAGTCGGGCGGCGATCTCCGTCGTCACGATCTGCGCCCGTCCGCGCGGGTCCCGAGCCGCCGGGCGCGCGAAGATGTCCTGCAGAAGCGCGATATCGTCCTCGCGCTCGTGCAGTGACGCCAGTGCGACACGTTTGCCCGCGCCGAAGTCCCCATAGCTCCCGCTCCACCGATCCCAGATCATGAGGGTGCGGGGGACGTCGACCACTATCAGATACGGGACTGGCGTACCAGAAACGTGCGAGGCGTAGTTGCGGACTTGGCCGTACGCTTTGCGGAGCAAGGTGTCGTTCTGCCTTCCCGTCTCCGACATCTTCGCTTCCATCGCAAAGTGCCCGGAGTGCCAGGCATCGATGAAGTTCGTGGCTAGCTCGCCTTCGCGGTCCACGACCTTCACGGGGAGTTCGAACCGGTAGGCGTCGGTCGGTGTCGTCGGACCCGGCACACCGAGTGCGTCGCAGAGCTGGAGAAACCAAGTCTGGAAGGACGCGCGCTCGTTGGCGGCGACGTTCTTCCACGCTTCGGCCAGTGCGCGGAGCTTGGGCGCGACGTCCTTAGGGGACGGGAGTTCGAGGGTCACGCGGAGCGGGGAATCAGCATCGGGTGAAGTTGGGCGACTGGCACGGCGGGCGTCAATCGGTGTCGGAACATGATTCCACACATGCCAGTTTACACGTGTCGCCCCACCCTCGGCTCGATTCGCCACTTCGCCTACCACCAGCTGCAACAAACCGCCTGCCCTCAAAGTCCGTGTGTGGGACCGCCCGTATCCCACTTCCCACACACGACTCGACATGCGTATCACACCAGCCGTACTCCGGCGCCTCGCGGCGACCTGCGCGCTCTTCGCCGCTGCCGCGACACTCCCCGCACAGTCCGCCCCCAACGACCCACGCGCCGTCGCCGTGCTCGACCGCGCCATCACGCGCATGGGTGGCGAGGCCGCGCTGCGGAGCATCCGCACGCTGCGCATGGATGTGCTCACGCAGTGGCAGCGCACGCACTTCGCGGACCATCCCTACGCCGACCAACCGTCGTTCGAACGGCACGTCGACCTGCGCGACTACAGCACCAACGCCTGGCGCAACACACGCAGCTTCATCCCGAACGGATCGACGGTGGACATCGTGCGCGATACGGTCGGTGGCCGCAGCATCGCGCTGCCTAACGGCGGCGCGATGCTCATGCCGCTCAACCTCGCGTACGTCGATGAGCGTCGCGAACTCTTCGCGTTCGCGCCCGAGCGCACGCTGCTGCTCGCGCGCGATGCAGGCGGACTCACGTTGCTTGCGGACACCAGTATCGGGGGCCTCGCCCACGCGCGTGTGCGCGGAACGGTCGATGGATTCCCTACGACGTGGTTCCTCCGACGCAGCGATGGTCTGCTCACCATGGTGCGCTTCCGCGCCGACGAGACCAACGACTTCGGCCTCGCCATGTGGGGCCCGATGGACGTCGAGACGTGGTTCTCCGCGTGGGCACCCACGCCGCAAGGCGCGTTGATCCCGCGGCAGCGCGACGTGCGACGCGTGGGGCGTCCGTACAAGCGCATGACGATCCTCACCATGGCCGCGAATGCGCCTGCGCCGGCCGACTCGTTCGCCATCGCCGACTCCATCGTGAGCAAGTACCTCGCGACCGAACAGCGCCCCATGTGGGATGCGCCACTCGATTCGGCGAAGCTCATCGAGAACGACTTCGCGATGATCCCACCGTTCCTCGGTGTGAGCGGTGCGGTGCGTGTGGGCGGGCAGTGGGTCCTGCTCGAGTCCGGCCAACGCGACGGCGCGGCCGCGAAGGTCGCGCAGTGGTTCGCGCGCAACACGCCCGAGTCGCCGCTCGCGGCCGCCGTCGTGACCAACCTCGGCCCGAGCAACGGGGGCGCCAAGTGGTTCGCCGCGCAGAAGAAGCCCGTGTACGCGGCGCCCGGCGCGGTGCCCGTGCTCCGGCAAGTCGTCGGCGCCACGGCGATGCCGCGGATCAGCGTGGTGGACGCGTCGCGCTGGGTGAAGGTCGGCAGCGACTCGCTCTGGCTCGAACGCGTCGATACGCCAGACGGTCACGGCGCGATGGTCGTCTACTCGCCCACGCTCAAGTGGATCTACGGCATGAACGTGATCGGGCGCCCGGCAGCGAAAGCCGAGCAGGATGCGATCATCGCGCGGCTGCGTGCGCGCGGGTTCACGGTGGAGTGGATCGCGACGCCACGCGCGATCCGTGTGGCGCTACCGAAACCCTGAACTCGCTCAGAGCCCGCCGGCCGCAGAGATCGCGGGCGTGCACTCGTACACGAACGCGGGTGGGATGTTGGCGAGTGTGAATCCCACCCGCACATCGCTGAAGCGGCGCTCGAGCATGGCGCGCTGACTGAGGCTGTACTGGTACTGCAGAAAGAGCCCGTCGGGCGCGAGGAGGTCGTCACTCGCGGCGATGATGCGCTCGACGAGCTCGTGATCCATGATGGCGAGCGGCAGGCTCGACACGATGTAGTCGATGCGGCCCAGCCCGAGCTCTTCCACCAAGGCGGGCAGCGAGCCCGCACAGGCCTGGCGCAAGGTGAGGCGCGGATCGTGGATCTCCTCGCGGCACTCGCCCACGAACACCGGATTGAGCTCCAACGAGATGAGGCGGGCGTCCGGCCGCATCTTCCCCAGCAGGGCACGGGTGATGCATCCGGTGCCGACGCCGAACTGCACCACGGTGCGCGCACGGCGGAAGTTCATCGCGCGCAACAGCCGCCGGATGAGGAATGGCGAACTGCGCACAATCGTCCCGGACGTCTTGATGTGCTTGATGTGTGCGATCAAGGCAGCGCCCTCAGGGAAGGAACTCGGCGACCTTCGTGCCGAGCAGGACGTACGCGGTCACCAGCGGTAGCTCCCCGATCACCAGACCGAGGATCATACGACGATACGGCATCCCGACGAGTCCGGCGGCGTAGCAGATGAGATCCGTCGGCACGGCCGGGAAGAACGACCAGGCAGCGACGAGCCAGACCGCCCCAGGCTTCACCAGATTGCGCTGCAGCCGGCCCAACTGCTCCGGGTACTTCGCCGCCAACATTGAATCGTATCCCGCAAACCCCGGAAAGCGATAGAGGAGGGTGGCCGAGGCGACGATTCCGGCCATTGACACGAGGAGCACGAGGGGGATGGCATTCGGGAAAAAGGCACCTCCCGCGAGGACCACCGGGGTGCTGGGGATCAGCAGGGCCCCCCGAACCAACGAGATCAACACGAACCCCGCGAAGGCCCACGGGCCCATGCGTGTGAGCAGCGCCTCGAACGACTCCTTGGAGAGGGCGCTCGGATTCAAGAGCCAGAGCACCAGTACGCCGCCGACGACGGCAACCCAGAGATATGTCAGGAGTCGGCGATAGTTCACGTGCGTGGGTTGGGGTAGTGGAGACCGTACGGCGGGATCACGGGAGCGGTGTCAGGCGCGCCGCGCGGCGCTCGTCGGGCGGTGCGGCCACCCGCCTGACACCCGCTATGGATTCACCGTGATGGTCGGTGTCGTGTAGGTCGTGTAGTCCGGATGTGAGACCGTGAACGTGCCGCTGCCGCCTCCGGCGAGTCGTCGGATGTAGAACGAGACCGAGCTTCCGTTCGCTGGGATGGTGACACTCGACACGGCGACACCGCCGCTCCGGAGCTCGAACCCGCTGCCGCTCACGCCGAGCGTGAGCGTGGTCGCGGCCAGCACGTTCCGCACGCCGGTGTCCGGACTGCGCGCGAAGACCGTGACGAGCACCGAGTCGGTCGTCACGGTGGTCGGCAAGCCACTGATGAAATCCAGTCGGCCCAGTCCCACAGCGATCGGGGCCGTGGTGCTGTTGTGACCCGTCGCGGTGGCCACCAGTGTGTCGGCGCCCACGCTCACGCCGGACAGGCGCACGGTCGAGGAATTCGTCCCGACGTTCATCGTCACCGTCGCTGGCGTGGCGGACGCGGTGGTGCGGTGTGCGAGTGCGATCTCCAGCGGTGTGAGTCGTGTGTTCGGTACGGAGACGCTCTGGTCGATGTACTGCCCCACGCCGAGCGACATCGGGGAGCCCCAGCTGAAGGCGAGATTCGGCTGGTTCACCGCGATGGTGGTGGACGCGCTCGTGTAGCTGTAGCTGGTGCCTCGCGGATCCGACGCGGTGATGGTGGTGGAGCCCACCGCGCCCGGCACGAACCGCGCGCGATTGTTGAAGTAGTCGCCGGCCACGATGACCACGCTGGCGGAGTCGATGGTGCCCGCCGCCGGGTTGGACGACGTCAACGTGATGGTGACGTTCTCGCTGACGTAGTGCGCGGTGCCTGCGGCATCGGCCGCCTGCACAGTGGTGGCCTGCGGTAGCGCCGTAGTCGTGGTGGGCGTCGAGGCGAAGATCAAGAACCGCGGCACCGTCACCTGTTGATTGAACGAGGCCGGTCCGTACCCTGGCGCGGACGCCTGGATCTGGACGGTGCCGGTCTGATCTTGCGCGTCGATGCGGAAGTACGCGAAGGTCTGACCGGCCGGGATCGTCACTGACGGCTGCACACGCGCGACCATCGAGTCCGTCGACACGAGCGTGACGACGAGCGGAGTGCCGATCGGGTTCGGGATCTGCACGTACGACGAGCTCAAGAGGCCAGTCTGGCGCATGCCGAGCGTGGGCCGCGGGTTGGACATCGTGAGCGACGGTCCGGTGACCGTGACTGCGTTGCTCGTCGCGCCGCTGTACCCAAGACCCGACGAGTCGACCACCGAGATCGTGGCTGTGCCCGGTCCGGTGTACCGATAGCGCGGTTGTGCGAAATAGTTGCCACGCGGGATCATCACGGCCGTGCTATCGAACTGCACCACGCCGATGTTGCTGGAGAGTAGGCCGACGCGCACCGAGTCGAGCACGTAGTGCGCGTTGCCGACGCTGTCCGCCGCCTGCACGAAAGCCGTGGTCGAAGGCGAGGTTGTCGTGGCCGTGCCCGCGATGCCGTTCAGGATGAAGCGCGGCGACGTCACGATGATGACCGCCGTGTCGGGCAGATAGCCCGGCGCGCTGGCGATCAACGTATCGACACCACGGGTCATGCCCGCGAAGCCCAGGTTCACGAGATTGTTGTTCGCCGGAATCGTGAACGACGTCGCCGACAGTGAGTCGATGACCGGATTGCTCCTGGTGATCGTCACTGGCACGGACACGCTGCGCGCCGTCGGCGTGTACACGTAGTTCTCGGCCGGCGGGCGGTACTGCCGCAGGCCGATGCGATACGTGGCGAAGGAGAAGTTGAGCTTGGGCGTCCGTACCGTGTACGAGATGGTGTCCGCGCCGCGACCCGGCGACGTGACGATGATGAGTGCCGTCCCCTCGCCCACGGGTGTCACGCGCGCGGCGGTCGTACTGAACTCGTTGGGCAGGATGGTGTCGGCCGCGGTCACCGTCAGCACCGCTGGGTCGGACGACGTGTAACTCACGATCACCGTGTCGAGCGAATAGTGCCCCGAGTTCGTGGTGGAGTCACCGATGTACGTGGTGATGCCGACAGCTGCAGCGAAGTTGTCGAGAATTCCGCCACCGAACAGATGGATCTGCGGCGACGTGACGACGAGCGTCGCGGTGTCCGGCTCGTAGCCAGGCGCCGTGGCGATGAACGTTGTCGTGCCCGGCGTCAGCGCGTTCACGTTGAAATACTGGAAGTTCTGCGTCGTGGGGATGGTCACCGAGGCGGGCGCAGACCCCACGGCCGGTGTCGTTGCCGTGAGTGTCACCGTGAGCGGCGAGGTCGGGTTGTTCGGCGCATACACGTACACGTTCTGCTCGAACTGCCGCGCGCCGAGTCGCAGCGCGTTCCAGCTGAACTGCAGCTTCGGACCGGTGAACGAGTAGCTCACCGAATCCGTCCGATGTCCGCTCGCCGTCGCGTAGAGTCGCGCCGTGCCGGGGTTCCCGCCCGGCGCCACTTGGCCGGTCACGAAATACTGTCCGGCGCCGACGGTGACGTTCTGCGTCACGATGCGCAGCACGGTCGTGTCGCTCGAGCTCAGCTGCACCGCGAGACCGCTGGTCCGGTAGTAGCCGTTCCGCGTGGAGTCGGCTGTCGCCACGGTCACATTGATCGGCGGCTGCGTGGTGTTGTACGCCCCGCCGCCTGAGACGACGAGGTTCGGCGTCGTCACGACGACGTTCGTCACGAACGGCGTCCAGCCCGGCGCGGAGAACGTGAGTGTGGCGGCGCCCGCCGTGCGCCCATCGAAGCGCACGTAGGCGTAGTTGATGCCCGCCGGGATCACGACGCTGGTCGGCGCGGTGACGATCGTCGTGTCGGAGCTGGTGACCGTGACGGTCAGCGGCGCGGTGAGGTTCTGTGGTGCGTAGACGTAGTTGCCGTCCTGGTACTGCCCCGCGCCAAGACGTGTGTTCGACGTGGTGTACGTGAGCGATGCGGGCGAGATGGTGACGTTCGTCGCCTGCCCGCTGACCCCCGTCGCCGCCGGCGTGATGGTCGTCGTGCCCGCCGCGAGCCCGCGGATCACCACGTTCGCCGAGAGCTGACCCGCCGGGATGAAGGCCGGATCCGGCGAGACACTCGCGCGCCCAGCAGTCCCGAAGCTGTACGTGATGAACGTGCCGCCACTCGGCGCCGGATCGGTGAGCAGGATCTGGGTCGGGATCTCCTGCGTGACGATCGTCGAGTAGCTCGTGGTGCTGAAACGCACGGACGCCTGCACCGCGAGCACCGCGGTGTCGGGGGCGTAGGTGCTCGCGGCGTCGGTCGCGATGATCTGCGTGGTGCCGGCGTTGCGTCCGTTCAGGAACGCGGTGCCCGATGTCGCACCCTGCGGGATGGTGACTGAGGTCGGCGAGAAGAAGGCGAACGTATCGACGACCGCGAGGTTGACCGTCACCGCGGTGCCACTCGGGCGGCTCAGGTACACGGGGAATCCGACGTTCGTCGCCGAACGGCCGATCGCGAGCGTGTCACGACCCCACGAGAGTACCGCCGGTGCGCTCGCGCTCACGTTCACCGTGATCGCGTTGGAGGTCGTCGCGCCGCTGCTCGCAGTCACGGTGGTGGTGCCGAGCTCCACACCGCTCACCACGCCCGCGCCACTCACGGTCGCGATCGCCGGGTTCACACTCGCGAACGTGAACGATCCGCCGGGAATGAAGAATCCGTTGGCGTCGAGACGACGCGGCGTCAGGACCGTTTGCCCACCCACCGCGACGGTCACGTTCGCCGGCGTGAGATCGATCGCCGTCATCACCTGCGCCACGTTGAGTGCTGCGGCACCGGTGATGCCCTGTGCGGTCGCACGCACGGCCGTGAAGCCGTTGGCCGCGGCGCGCGCGCGCGCCGTGGTCGCGCCGCTCGAGTCGATGGTCGCCACCGACGGGTTGGACGACGCCCACGCGAATGTGATGCCCGTCATCGCGACATCGAGCGTGTCGTACGCGACCGCGCGGTAGCTGCGCGACTGTTGCAAGGCGCTCAGCGTGAACGTGTCGGTGGCGACGAAGCCGATGGAGTCACGCACCACCGCGATACGCGTGATGGGCGTGAGGACGGACAGATTGGCGGTGCCGGTCACACTCAGCGCCGTTGCACGCACCTGCGCCGCACCGAGTCCGACACCGCGTGCGACACCGAGCGAGTCGAGCGTCGCGACGGCGGGTGTGCCCGAGCTCCACACGAAGGCGGGCTGCGAGGCGAGTGGCACGCCGAGTCCGTCCACGGCGCTGGCCGTGAACGTGAACTGCGCGCCGAGATAGATGTTGCGATTGCCCGGCGTGACCGTGATCGACGCCAGGCGCTGCTGCACGACGATGCGCGCGGAGTCGCGCGTGCCGCCCGCCTCGGTGGCGACCACCCAGGTCTCACCGTTCGTCACGGCAACCACGCGACCGGTATCGTTCACGGTGGCGATGGCGGGATCGCGGGAGAGCCACGTGAATGCCCCCGGCACGACGGCGTTCGCGCCGTCGCGTGCCGTGGCGACGAGCAGCCGGTTGGCCCCGATCGCCGTGAGCGTGTCGAACTGCGGTGCGAGTGTCGTCGTCGCGACGCCGCTGGTCGCGGTCGCGCTCACACTGATCGGTGACCCCGTGAGCCCATCGGCGGTCGCGGTGAGGGTCTGTCCGCCCGTTGTCGTGCCGAGCGTCCATGATGTGCTCGCCAACCCGTTCACGTCGGTCGTATCGACGGTCGCCCCGACGCTACCGCTGGCGACACTGAAACCGACGATCACACCGGCGACGGGGTTGTCGTACGGGTCCGCCGCGCGCACCACCACGGGTTGCGGCAGGGCGGCGTCAGGCGCAGCGGCCTGTCCGCCGCCGGTGCTGAGCGCGATCACGCTCGCGGCGCGCGGTGTGATCGCGATGGTGGTCGAAGTGTCGGGCGTGAGACCCGCAGCGTTCACGGCGAGACGATAGGTGATGCCGGCGCGCGTGAGTCGGAAGTTGTCGAATCGTGCGATACCCGCCACGGCCTGCACACGAGTGGTGCCGGTGAACGTCGCACCCGCGGGGCTGCCCGCGTCGAAGCTCAGGAACACCGAGTCGGCGAACGTGCTGTCGCGTGCATTGCCAGCCGTGCGCGCTTCGACGACAAGGGCAGGAAGACTGTCACCCGCCGCGTACGGCGACGCCGGGATCTCCTGTGTGATCACGAGTTGCGTCGCGTTGGCGACCACGGCCGTCGCGGTCACCACCAGGTCGGTCGCACCTGGGCTCTGGATCGTCGCGGTCTGTGCGCCTGCCGCCGCGCCGAGTGTCCACGTGAACGTGTAGAGCCCGTTGGCGTCGGTGAACGGACTCGACGGAACGGTCGCGCCACTCCCGACGGCGGGCGTCACGGACACCGGCGCGTCGGCGAGCGGCTGTCCGTCGGTGGCGAGCAGGCGCACGGTGATCGGCGTCGCGAGCGCGGTGTTGGGGGCGGCGGACTGCGTGCCTCCGGACACCAGCGCGAGGGAGCCCGGCCGCGGCAGTACGACCAGCGCTACGGTGTCGTCGGCGGCGCCGGTGACGAGCTGCGCGAGCACACGCGCGGAACCGCGCAGTGTGGTGGTAGCGCCCGCACCCGCGTTGCGCGCGGTCAACGTCGCGCGCGCGGGATCGAGCGAAGTGAACACGATCGGCGCGTTGGCGACCGGCGCGCCCTGACCGTCAAGCGCGGTCGCGGTGAAGCTGAACGGATCACCCGCGACGACCGTCAGCGTCTCTGGCGTAACGTCGAGCGAAGTCGCCGTCGCACCGGGGCCGGTATAGGTGAGCGGGACCGGCGCGGGCTCGGGCGGGGGCGACCCCGCGGCGCGCGGCACGGCGACCACCGGCACCGGGCCGCCACGGAAGACCGTGTCACCTGCCGCGTTCACATAGTCGAGCGAGAGCGCCATCGGCTCCCCGCTCGCCGGTGCGCCGGGCGACAGCGCCACACGGAGATCGAGCGCCATCGAATCGACGTTCGCCGGGAACACGATCGACGTATCCAGCGCCACGGACTCATCACCGCGACGGAAGACGACGCGCACCCGCTCGAACGGCACCACGGACCCCGCGCCATCCGCGACGTCGGCGAGCGGGGCAGGGAACTCCGCCAGGAACGACAAGCCCGTCGCATACCGCAGACCCTCGCCGGGTCCGGTGACATCACGGCCGCAGGAGAGCAATGAGAGACCGAGCGTGGCGATCGCCGCGAGGACTCGACGCGATCGGCTGGGCAAGCGACGGAGCGTTGGCATCGGGCACGAAGGTAGGGTGCGACAGGTCCTCTTAACAAGGATGTGCATCCCGCATGCCACGAGGGCCGGAGCGCGATCGCGCTCCGGCCCTCGTTACCTGACATTCGGTTTTCGTTCGGAACCGCGGTGATTCCCTTACCGCGGGATCGCCGGCGACGACCGCTGCGCCTTCGCGCAGTCGCGCCACTGCGCCGGCTGGCCGCCGAAGCCCGTGGGTAGCGGGTCGATCACCTGATGCGGCTGGAAGGTCGGATCCTCACTGGCGAGGTACGCGAGCATCGCCGTCAGCGTCGCATTGTTCTTGAGATCGGACTCCACGACCTTGTCGTACGTGTCGCGATCGGTGTGCCACGTGGTCGACGAGTAGTCCCAGCCGAGCGCACCGAGCGAGAACGCCGGCGCCTTGTAGCACACGAAGCTCGCGTGGTCGGAACCACCGGTCGCCTGTCCGCCCGTGGGCTGGAAGCGGATCCAGCGGGTGATCTCGTTGGGGATCTCCTTGAGATAGCCCTCGAGGCGCGCACCGGCACCGGCGATCGGGCCGCCCGAGAGTCCGGTGATGCGCCCCGTGCCGTTGTCCTGATTGAACAGCGCCTGCAGGCCGTTCACGATCTCGGGATGATCCTCGCTGAACGCGCGCGAGCCGTTGAGACCCTGCTCCTCACCGTTCCAGTGGCCCACAACGATCGTGCGCTTGGGGTTCGGATACACCTGCTTGAGGATGCGCAGCGCTTCCATCATGGTGATCGTGCCGGTGCCGTTGTCGGTCGCACCCGAGGCGGCCGACCACGAGTCGAAGTGCGCGGAGAGCACCACGTACTCATTCGGCTTCTCGCTGCCCTTGATCTCGGCGATCACGTTGAACACCGGGCGCTCGCCGAGGAGCTTGCTGTCGGTGAACGCGCGGACCTTCGCCGCCTGGTTGTTGCGCGCCATGCGCACGAGGAGACCGTAGTCCTCGCAGCCGATCGCGAACGTGGGCAACGTCTGGTTGGGCGAGCCGAAGATCTTGGCGACGCCGGGGTAGTTGGAGAACTGGAAGCTGAACACGCCGATCGCGCCGGCCTTCTGCAGCTTATCGAACATGCCGCGCGGGCCGCCCATCGCGGTGTTGAGCTGGTTCCACTCGGCGTTCATCGCCGTCTGCTCGGCGTTCACGCGGGCGATCTCCTCCTCGGTGCCGAACTCACGCCACTGCTGCGGCGAGCGGCACGAGAGGCGCGGCGCGTTCATGAGGAAGATCTTGCCCTTCACGGCCGGCACCCAGGCTTCGAACTGCTCGGGCGTGGTGATGCCGGTGGGGTATGCGATCACTTCACCCTCGATCGGCCTGCCGCCGGTGCTCGGCGACCAGGCCATCGTGGTGGCTTCGAGCGACCGCACGCGCGGCGCGATGAGATCGACATGCGTGACGCCGCGGCTCCAGCCGAGCCACGTGCCATAACGTTCCTTGCGCGCGCTGATGCCCCAGCCGCTGTACGTCTTCACCGCCCAGTCCTGCGCGGCATCGGATTCCGGCGAGCCGGTGAGACGTTGGCCGAGCTGGTCGAGCAGCACCTGCGCGAGCGTCATCGCCTGCGATCGGTTCATGCCCTCGTCCCAGATCTTCTGGACGGTGGGATTGGTGGGTGCGCTGGTGCGGATGTACGCCGGATACTCCGCGGGCGGGATGGGATCGGCGGAACGATCGCGCATGACGGGCGCGGCGGGGCGGCCGGGCTGCGCGAGTACGGGCGCGGACAGCGCCGACGCCGCAAGGATGACCGCGGCGAGCGTGGGACGGAGGGACACGAGCGACTCCTCGAGAAAGTTGAACGACGAAACTGCCACTGACCGCACGACTACAACTTGGGCGACAACCCGTCCGCCAGCGACGAGCGATACGCCCGCCATGCCGGAAGTACGCCCACCAACGTCCCAGCGCTCACGACGAGCGCCAGATACCCCCACTCCGCGGGGCCGAGCGCGTGCAGAGTGAGCGCGAGCCCGAACCGCGACTCCACCGCCCCGCGCGCAAGCGCGAGCCCCGCGTAGACCACCGCGACGCCGGTCACGGCGCCGAGCAGCGCCAGCAAACCGGACTCGAGCACCAGCAGCGACACGATGGTGCGCGGGCCCGCGCCCACCGCGCGCAGGATCGCCATCTCGCGCCGACGCGATTCGAGCGAGGCGTAGAGCGCCACACACATGCCGATCAGTCCCACCAACACGGTGAACAGCGCCACCACGCGCAGCCCCACCTCGGCGCTGCCGATCGTCTGCCAAAGCTGACCGAGCGCGACGCCGGGGATCACCGCCGTCAGCGGCTCGCTGCGGTCCTCGTTCATCTCGCGCTGCAAGGTCAGGGTCTCGAACCGGTTCTTGGTGCCGACGAGGAAGGAAGTGATCGGCGCTTCACCAGGTGCGTGCGCCTGTTCCGGCGGACCCATCGGCAGTCCGCCGGCGCCTTCCTCCTCCTCGTGCATCGCTTCGAGTCCCTCGAGCGTGACGTAGAGCGAGCGGTCGATCGGCGTGAACGTGCGCGCGATCACGCCGCTTACGATGAACGGATGCGCCTCGTGCTCGGCGAACGAGATCGCTGCGACACCGTGCGACAACACGATCGAATCGCCCACGCTGTAGCCGAGTCGTTCGGCCACGTCGGAGCCGATGGCGATGGCGTGTTCGTCGGTCGGCGCCACGCCGGAGGCGAACCGCACGGAATCGTCGCGGAAGCGATAGCGCGTGAAGAAGTCCGCCGTGGTGCCGATCACGCGGTGGCCCTTGTGCGCGTCACCCAACGCATACGGGATGGTCCACTTCACCGCGGGATGCTGTGCCCACTTCTGGTACGTCGCCCATGAGACCGTACCCGAGGGTGTGCTCATCCCGAACACGGTGGAGAGCAGTACCTGCGACGTGCCGCCGCGCGCACCGACGATGAGGTCGGTGCCCTTGATGGTCCCCGCGAAGCTCTCGCGCACGCCCACGCGCACATGTTCGATGCCCACGAGCAGCGCCACCGACAGCGCCACGCTCGCGATGGTGAGCGTCGAGATCAATCGGCGATTGCGCAGCGAGGCCCACGCGAGCGAGAGCATGGTCATCATCGGCGCGCACTCACGGCTTCGGGGTCACCGGCACCGGTGGCGATCGCGGCGCGATTGAGCGAGCCGAGCGCCACCGTGCGTGAGAAGCGCGACGCAAGCGAGAGGTCGTGGCTCACGAACACCAGTGTGCTCTTGGCCTCGGTGCAGCGTGCGAACAGCAACTCGAGGAAGCGATCGCGACGGTCGGCGTCGAGCGCGCTCGTGGGTTCGTCGCACACGACGATCTCGGGTGCGCCGAGCAGCGCGCGCGCGACGGCCACGCGCTGCTGTTGTCCGACGCTCAGCGCGGTGACCGGTTCGTCGAGCAGTCCGGCGATCTCGAGCCGTTCGGCGAGCTGCTCCGCCTGCACGGCGGCGTCCACCCCGCCGAGTCGCGCGCGCCGCGCTGCGGAGAGCCGACACGGCAGCGTGATGTTGTCCCGCACCGACAGGTACGGGATGAGGTTGAACATCTGGAACACGTACCCGAGATGCTCAGCGCGGAAGTGGTCGCGCACGCCGCTCTTCATCGTGCCGAGGTCGCGGCCGAGGATCTCGACCCGCCCGGCGGTCGGTACGAGCACGCCGGCGAGGAGTCCGAGCAACGTGGTCTTGCCGCTGCCGGACGGTCCGTGCAGGAACAGGTGCTCGCCGCGCGCGATGGAGAGGGCAGGAATGTCGAGGACGTCGCGCCCCGCGCGATACGCGAAGCGGACGTCCTTGAGCGCGACCGCCGGTGCGGCGGTCGAGGGCGAACTCACTTGCCTGTGTAGGGCTTCATCGTCAGCCCTTCGATCTGGAAGCCGACCTGGCCGTAGGGCGAGTCGTAGTTGGTGACTCGGAGCGTGCCTTCCATCCAGATCGCATCGAACAGCGCGAGCTTCACCGGCTTTTTCGACATCATCTGCACGAACGCCATCTGGTTGGGCGGCGGCGGCGGCGTGTGCACACACGCGCCGTAGTACGGCACGAGCAGGAACTCCGCGCCCTCTTCGTCGGCGTCGTCGAGCGGCACGATGAAGCCCGGCACGCGCACGCGCTTGCCGTCGAGCTTACGCAGCGTGTCGGACATCTTGCCCGTCTCGTAGTCGAGCCCGGCGAGCATGCGCCAGTCGACGTTGGTCACAGTCGTGGCGCTGGCGGCCGGCGTGGCGGCCGCGGAACCCGGCTTCTGCTGGGCACCGAGCGGCGCGGTCGTGGCGATGATGGCGACGCCGAGCACGGCGGCGACGGAGCGGGATGTACGCGAGATGGTCATGTCGTTGGTACCCCTGAGGACGGCGAACGGGCCCCGGAGGAGCCCACGCGCAATTTACTCTCCCGGCGGCCCTGCCGTTGAGCCCGGGACGGTCCCGAGGGCAGCGCGCGACGCCAGCACACTCTCGACGAAGTTGAGACGGGAGTAGTCCCCGGCACTGGCCCAGCCCGTGAGGTCCTCGCGGCCGAGCACGGCGTCGCGAATGCGCGGCGCCGGCCAGCCACGGTCGGCGTGGGACTCGATCCGGCCGAACATCTCCTCCATCCAGTCCGCTTTCGCGGTCAACGATCCCACCGGATTGGTGAGCAGTCCGCGGTGTGCATCGAACACGCGCGCGGGGCGCAGTGCGACCATCGCCCGCAGCGAACTCACGGTGCCGCGCACATCCTCGCGCGGGTGCGCGATCCGCACCTTCACGCCGATGAACAGGTCACCGCAGAACAGGGTCTCGCGCTCGGCGTCCCACACGACGTGGTGGTCGGATGTGTGGCCGGGCGTCGGCAGCAGTGCAAGCGCCGAATGTGCGAATGGTGCCGGGTCTTGTGGGAGCGGCGCCGCGCTGCCCCAGGTGACGCGCCGATACATCCCGATCGAACGCGGTGAGCGCACGCTGGCCAAGGTCTCGGTGGCCATACCCACGGGGATGCCGCGTGCAGCGAGCAGCGCGATGTTGCCGGCGTGATCCTCGTGCCGGTGCGTGACGAGCGCACCCTCCACGCGATTGTGCGCAAGCCACGCATCGAGCTCGCCGCGGAGGTAGGGGAAACTCGTATCGATCATCACGCCGCGCACCACGTACGCACTCACCGCGTAGTCGATGAGCCGACTGACCCGGGTGGAGCCGTGGAGCTGGAGGACGTCGCCGTGGTGGATCGCGCGCAGCATTCTTGTACGATAGCGGACCGCTCGCTATACTGAGCTATCCGAATGCTCCCCCGGCGCCCGGCCAACCACGGTCGGGCGTCGGATTTTTCTACGCCCCGCGAGGCACGGTATGATCGAGGCCCTCAAGCAGAAGCTCACCGACGAAGCGGAGAAGCTCCGGTTCGAGCTGAACGTCACGCTCCCCAACGAGATCCGTAAAGCGGTCGAACTCGGGGACCTGCGCGAGAACTCGGAGTACAAGGCCGCGCTCGAGCGTCAGCAGTTCGTGCAGGCACGCCTGGGCCATCTCACGCAGCGCCTCTCCAAGCTCTCGTCGATCGACGAGTCGCAGATCGCCACTGATGCCGTGGGGATGGGCTCCAAGGTCGTCGTCGAGGACATCGCGACGAAGGCGAAGGAGAACTACCACATGATCTTCGGTGACGCCGAGGACTTCGATGAGGGGCAGGTGACCATGTCGTCGCCGATCGGGCGCGCGCTGCTCGGCAAGAAGGTCGGAGAGCTGGTGCTGCTCAAGCTGCCGACGATGACGCGCAAGCTGAAGCTCGTGAAGCTCACGACCATCCACGACGAGCCGGATCTGACCTAGGGGCGCGGCGCGGCGAGCGCCGTCGCGAGTGCGGCGTTCAGGGACGAATCGGCGTAGGTGACGGGGCCGTGATGACGCCACCGCAGGACTCCATCACGATCGATCAAGAACGTCGCTGGCACGCCGATGGCCAGGAAGGTGCTCGAGACGTTGTCGTCGGGGTCATGCCAGAGCGCGTAGCTCGCGCCCAACTCTTTCGCGAACTCGGCGATGCGCTGTTCCTCGCCCTCGAGGTCGATGCTGACGCCCACCACGCGCAGGCCCTGCGGAGCGAACGCGCGATGCAGCGAGTCGAGCGCCGGGATCTCCTGACGGCAGGGCTTGCACCAGGTCGCCCACACATTGAGCAGCACCACATCCCCGCGCAGGCTGTCGAGCGCGATGTCTGGTCCCGAGAGCACCCGCGCCGCGTACGCCGGCGCGGGTTGCCCGACTTTCACCGCGGTGCGTGACGTGCCGCCCTCGGTGGTGCATCCTCCGAGGGCCATCACGATGATCGCCGCGACGGCCATCGCAGAGCGGCGCCGCACGAGACGCAGCGTCACTTCGCCTTCTCGCGGATGCGCGCCACCTTCACCACACTCGGTCGTCCCGCGAGGGTCCAGGCCAGCACGACGCCATCCGGCGTGCGCGCCATGCGCGGAAACCCGCTCGAGCGCGCCCGGCTCGACGGACTCACCACGAGGTGTGGTTCCATCGTCCCATCGCGACGCACCACGCGCGCACGCACCTCCGCGGAATCGCCGCCTGTGCGCTCGAGCCAACTCACGAGTGCGGTGAGGCCATCGAGCATCTCGATGTCGACGCGACCGGTGGGTGAGCCCGCATCGACGCGTACCGGCGCAGCGAACCGTACGCCGGCGTCGGTCGAGAACGCGACGTGCACCCGAGCCGAGTCACCTGGTGCGGTGAACCAGGCGGTGGCAAGCGTGTCGCCAACTGCCGCGATAGCGGGACCGTTCACCGGACACGAGGCGATCTTCCATCCGTCCCGGTGCACCGGCATCGGCTCGGTCCACTTGCCGTTGATCAGACGCACGATCGACATGTCGCGGATCTCCTCGGGGCTGCGATCGCGGTACACCGCCACCGGGCCTTTGGACGTCATGGCCGTGGCCGTCTGACAGCAATCACAGGTGCGGACGTCGAGCGTCTGTGTGCTCACCACTTTTCCGTCGCGCCACGCGGCGTGTGCGAGCTGCATCGCCGCGCCGTGTTCGCCACCGTGGCCGGCCGCCGCACCAGCGGTCTTAGCTTTCGCCGCCGCGAGCGCACCGGCGGTGCCGTCGAGCAGCACGATGCTGGCCGAGCCCTTGCCGGTGGGGAGGATGGACACGAATCCGTGTTCGGCCTGCACGTTGGGCGCGTGTGGGACGACACTCGGCGCCCAGGTCGCGCCACCGTCGCGCGATTCGGCGACGCGCACGTCGTACGCGTAGGTGCCGGAACCGTTGCGCTGCAGCCAATGGGCAAGCAGTCGTTCGTTGCCGATCGGCACCACCGACGGGAAATCGGCCCAGTTCACGAACAGGTCCTTGCGACGCATCACCTCGCGCGGCGCGGACCACGCGGAGGTTCCGGCGCGCAGTGTGGCGACGCGGAGTGCGTAACTGGAGTCGGCTTGCCGCTCGAGCCAGCTGAGGTACGCGGTGCCGTTGTCGTCGACTGCGACGAACGGTTCGGCCGCGTCGTTACCAGCCGGTGAAGGCAACGACTCGAGCGTGAGCGCGCGCGGCTGCTGCTCGGCGAGCGCGACGTCATCGTCGGGGCCCGCGGCACGGCGCTCCGCGGCGACCAGCAGCACGCCGATCGCGAAGAGGAGTGGCAGGCGCAACAGCACACGGGGCAGCGGAACGGACTTGATCATCGGGGGGCCATCAGGGGGTGATCGAAAAGATCCGGTCGGTCTCGCGAGCGAACTCCTCCACCGAGGTACGCTCGCCGGCGTCGGTCCACTTCAAGTGCTTCGCCATCAATGATGCCACATGCGGGGCCACCGTGCGACCGTAGTCCCGCGTCTCGAACGCCAGCGTGGTGCGGCGGATGAGCACATCGCTCACCGACTCCGCCATCTCCTCCTGCACGGCATGCAGCACATCCTGCTCCCGCCACGGGAGTCCGGCGAGCAGCAAGCGGTCGTCGGGACGCGCGGGCGGTCGGGCCCCAGGCAGCGGGACCTTGTACGTGTCGCAGGGTCGCGTGCGGATGCCCAGGTGCCGTACGGCTTCGTCCACGCATTGTTCCGCCATCGCGCGGTACGTGGTGAGCTTGCCCCCGGTGATCGTGAGCACGCCGCGTGGCGAGTGCGTGATGGCATGTTCGCGCGACGCCGACGACGGGTCGCCGCTATTGCCGCGCGCGACGAGCGGTCGGATGCCCGCCCACGCCGAGACGACGTCGTCCTCGCCGAGTCGCGCAGCGGGGAAGAAGCGGTTGCAGGCACTGAGGAGATAGCGCACGTCGGCGCGCGCGGCGCGGACCTCGTGCGGGTGTTCGGTGGTCGCGGTGTCGGTGGTGCCGATGATGGTGTGCGTGCCCGACGGCAACGTGAACATCACGCGCCCGTCGTCGGGCGAGAGCATCGTCACGGCGGCGCTGTTACCCACCCGCGCAGCGGGCACGGCGATGTGCACACCCTTGGTGCCGCGCACCGCAGGACGCGCGGCGCCGTCCTCCATGCGCGAGATCTCGTCAGTCCACGGCCCCGCCGCGTTGAGCACCACACGCGCCTGTACGCGCAGCTCCTGCCCGCCGATCCGGTCGCGCACGATGGCGCCGTCGGCGGGCCCGTGCGCAGAGCTGAACGTGAGCGCGGTGACTTCCACGTGGTTGAGCACCGTCGCACTCGCATGCGCCGCGTCGATGGCATTGGCGAGGGTGAGTCGCGCGTCGTCGGTGGCGGCGTCCCAATACGACGCGCCGCCTCGGAGATCCCGGCGCTCGAGGGCGGGCTCCAGCGCGGCGACGTCGTCCGGCCCCAGGCGTTTGTGCCGCCCGACGTTCTTGAAGAGCGCGAGTGCGTCGTAGAGCGTGAGCCCTGCAGCGAGCTTCCACCGCGGCACCCGCGCGCCGCGGTACACTGGCCACGTGAAGCGCAGCGGGCGCACCAAGTGCGGAGCGAGGTCGAGCAGCCGTCGGCGTTCGCGGCTGGCCTCGAACACCAGATGCAGGTAGCCGTGTTCGAGGTACCGCACGCCGCCGTGGATGAGGCGCGAGGAGCGGCTCGAGGTGCCGGAGGCGAAGTCCTCGCGCTCCACCAGCGCCACGGCGAGGCCGCGCCGTGCAGCATCCCGCGCGATCCCGGCGCCGGTGATGCCCCCGCCGATCACGAGCAGGTCGAATCGGCGGTCGGCGAGTTCGGCGAGCCGTTGGGCGCGCCGCGGAATGGCCGGGGAGGACATGGGGGAGAGATACCCCGTCGCGCGCCCTGCCGCGAGTCTCGGCGCGGACTAGCTTTCGGCATGCCCATCTACGAGCCGGGGAAGCGGATCGCGATCATCGCGGGAGTCCGCACGCCCTTCGCCAAGGCCGGCACCACGTTGAAATCACTCAGTGCGATCGAGCTCGGCAAGATCGCCGTCAGTGAACTGGTGCATCGGACCGACCTCGATCCCGCGAGTGTCGACCTGCTGACGTTCGGCACGGTCCTGCCCTCCGTCCTTGCGCCCAACATCGCGCGCGAGATCGCGCTCATGCCGCTGCTGCCCAAGCGGATCGATGCCTGGAGTGTCTCGCGCGCCTGTGCGTCGGCCAACCAAGCCATCACCGACGCCGCCGACCAGATTGCACTCGGCCACGCGCAGATCGCCATCGCGGGCGGTGCAGAATCGCTGTCCAACGTGCCTATCCTGCACTCGCGCGGTTTCTCCGATGCACTCGTGGCGGCGTCGAAGGCCAAGACCATCGGCCAACGGATGCAGGCGTTCTCCGGCATCCGCGCCAAGGACTTCATTCCCATCACGCCCGCCATCGCCGAACCCACCACGGGTGAGACGATGGGCCAGTCGGCGGAGAAAATGGCGAAGCTCAACGGTGTGACGCGCGAAGAGCAGGACGTGCTCGCACTCGCTTCGCATCAGAATGCGCACAAAGGCACGGCCGACGGGCGCCTCACCGCGGAGATCGTACCGGTCTCCATCCCGCCGCGATTCGAGCAGGCGATGACCAGTGACAACGGCATCCGCTCCGACACCACGGCCGAGCAGCTCGCGGGCCTCAAGCCCGTGTTCGATCGCCGCTATGGCAGTGTGACGGCGGGCAACGCCTCGCCGCTCACCGACGGTGGCGCCGCAGTACTGCTCATGCGCGAAGATGTCGCCAAGGCACTCGGGTATCAGGCGAAGGCGTACATCCGTTCGTATGCGTACGCCGCACTCGATCCGGGCGAGCAACTGCTGCAGGCGCCCGTGCTCGCGGCGCCGGTCGCACTCAAGCGTGCGGGACTCACGCTCAAGGACATCGATCTCGTGGAGATGCACGAAGCGTTCGCGGCACAGGTGTTGTCGAACCTCCGCGGCTTCGAATCGCAGTACTGGGCCGAACGCGCCGGCTTCTCCTCGCCCGTGGGTGCGGTGGATCGTGCGAAGCTGAATGTGATGGGCGGATCGATCTCCATCGGACACCCGTTCGGTGCGACCGGTGCCCGCGTGACGACCACGCTGGTGAACGAACTCGCACGACGTGGTGGGCAATACGGTCTCATGACCGTCTGCGCGGCCGGCGGACTCGGCTTCTCGATGGTGGTGGAGCGCGTATGAGCACTCAACCAGCTGTGACCCTCGTGGTCGACGATGGCATTGCGGTGCTCACACTCGACGTGTCCGGCGCGTCGGTGAACACATTCTCCCCGCAGGTGATCGAAGAGTTCACGGTGTTGCTCGACCGCATCGACAAGGACGCGAGCGTCCGCGGTGCGGTGGTGATCAGCGGCAAAGCCGGAAACTTCATCGCCGGCGCCGATATCGATCAGTTCCTCGAGTTCAAGACGGCGGCCGACGCCGCGAAGGCGAGCGCGTTCGGCCACACGATGTTCCATCGTATCGAGAAGGGGCGCATCCCGGTGGTCGCGGCGGTGGACGGTGCCTGCCTCGGGGGCGGACTGGAGCTGGCGTTGGCCTGCGCGTACCGCATCGCGGCGGAATCACCGAAGACATTGTTCGCGTTGCCTGAGGTGAAGCTCGGTCTCATCCCCGGTGCCGGCGGCACGCAGCGCCTGCCCAAGCAGGTCGGTCTGCAAGCGGCGCTCGACATGATCCTCACGGGCAAGAACGTCCGCGCGAAGAAGGCCATGCAGATCGGGCTGGTCGATGAGACGGTACATCCGAGCGTCCTGCGCCGCATCGCGGTGGAGCGGGCACGTGAGCTCGCTGCGGGGACCCTCCCGCGCCAACGCGACAATCGGAAACACGGCGCCAAGGAGATCCTGCTCGACGACAACCCGATCGGACGCGCGGTGGTGTTCCGCACGGCGCGCGAGCAGTCGCTCAAGAAATCGGGTGGGCACTATCCCGCGGTGATGGCGGCAATCGATGCCGTGGCCGCCGGCTACTCGGCCAGCAACGAAGCGCACGGCTACGCCGAAGAAGCGCGCTTGTTCGGCGAGATGGCCATGACGCCGGTGTGCAAGGAGCTCATGTTCCTCTTCTACGCGACGACCGCACTGAAGAAGGACAGCGGCGTACCGGCCGGCGTGCTGGCGCTGCCGGTGTCGCGCATCGCGGTGCTGGGCACGGGCTTCATGGGCGCGGGCATCGCGGCCGTGAGTGCGATGCAGGAGGTGCCGGTGCGCTTCAAGGACACCGCGCCCGAGCGCGTCGCCAAGGGTATCGCGGCGGTGCGGGACGTGATCAAGGACGGGCTCACCAAGCGCCGCATCACACGCCAGCAGTTCGAGGACCAGGTGGGCCTCGTCTCGGGGACCGTCGAGTATACCGGCTTCGGCCGCGTGCCGCTGGTGATCGAAGCGGTGTTCGAAGAACTCGGCGTGAAGCATGCCGTACTCAAGGAGACTGAAGCCGTCCTCGCGCCGACCGCGATCTTCGCGACGAACACGAGCACCATCCCCATCACGAAGATCGCGGCCGCGAGCAAGCGCCCCGAGCGCGTGATCGGCATGCATTTCTTCTCGCCGGTGCACAAGATGCCGCTGCTCGAGGTCATCGTGACCAAGCAGACGGCGCCAGAGGTGACGGCGACGGTGGTCGAGTACGGGCGCCGCATCGGCAAGACGGTGATCATCGTCAACGACTCGCCGGGCTTCTACGTCAATCGCATACTCGCGCCGTACATCAACGAAGCGGGGCGGTTGCTCGACGAAGGCGTGGCCGTCGATGCGATCGACCGTGCGATGACGGCGTTCGGGTTCCCCGTGGGACCGATCCAACTCATCGACGAGGTCGGCCTCGACGTGGCCGGCAAGTCGGGCGCGGTGATGGCCGAAGCGCTCGGCGGTCGCATGCAGCCGAGTGAGGCGCTGCAGAAGGTGCTCACGGCGGGCCGCCTCGGTCGCAAGGGTAGGCAGGGTTTCTACGCGTACGACGAGAAGGGCAAGCGCGAGGGTGTGGACGAGAGTGTGTACGCGCTCTACACCGGGGGCACGCGTCGCAAGGAGATGCCGAAGGAGGAGATCCAGCGGCGCCTCTCGCTCGCGATGCTGAACGAGGCGGTGCATTGCCTCGATGAAGGCATCATCGGGTCGGCGCGTGATGGCGATATCGGTGCGGTGTTCGGGATCGGATTTCCGCCGTTCCGCGGCGGGCCGTTCCGGCACATCGATGCGGTGGGTGCGGCGGAGATCGTGAAGCAGCTCGACGCGCTGGATGCGGTGCACGTGGGGCGGTACACGGCGGCGGCGGGACTGCGGCGAGGGGGGCGGTTCTATCCGGCTGTGGGGAAACCGGTGTAACGGCAGGTGTGAGGTGTGAGGTGTAAGGGGCACGCCTGTGCAGGCGCGCCTACTGCAGGACGTTGATTCAATCATGCTTGGCGGATCGCCAGAGGGCTTCAATGCGGCGTGGGACTCGGGTGTTGGTTTCGGTGTGGGCGATGTGGATGGCAACGGTCGCGATGCTCGGTGTCGCGTTCGCCGCGCCGCGCGCGGTGTCGGCACAGCTCACGCGGGCGGAGGTCTCCAACTACACCGAGACGTCCAGCTATGCGGACGTCATCGCGTTCCTCGACTCGCTCGAGAAGCGTGTGCCGGGGCAGTGGTTCCGCGGCGTTATCGGCAAGACCTCGCAGGGACGCGACGTGCCGTTCGTCGTGGTGTCGCGCCCGCTCGTCCGTACGCCGGCCGAGGCCAAGCGCACGGGGAAACCGATCGTCTACGTGCAGGGCAACATTCACGGTGGTGAAGTCGAAGGGAAGGAGTCCGTGCAAGCGTTGCTGCGCGATCTCATGATCGACCCCAAGCCCAACGCGCTCGACTCCATCGTGCTCATCGCGGTGCCGATCTACAACGCCGACGGCAACGAAGTGTGGGGTCCGCAGGAACGGCAACGCTCCGAGCAGGACGGTCCGGCACAGGTCGGTCAGCGTCCCAACGGCATGCAGCTCGATCTCAACCGCGACTACATCAAGAACGAGGCGCCGGAGTCCAAGGCTTCGCTCGCGATGTTCGTCGCGTGGGACCCGGACGTGTTCGTCGACCTGCACACCACCGACGGCTCGTATCACGGCTACGCACTCACGTATTCGCCGTCGCTGCACCCCGCGGCGATGACCGGCGCCCTCGCGCCGGCCGGCCCGTGGACCCGCGACACGCTGCTGCCCGAGTTGCGCGCCCGCGTGCGCGCGAAACAGAAGGTCGAGACCTTCGACTACGGCAACTTCACCGGCGGCCCCAACGGCACACGTGAGGATCCTACGTCGCTGCAGAAGGGCGGCTGGTCCACGTATGAGCACAAGCCGCGCTTCGGCACCAACTACTACGGCCTGCGCGGCCGCGTGAGCATCCTCAGCGAGGCGTACTCGCACGATCCGTTCGAGCGCCGCGTGAAAGCCACCACCGCCTTCGTCACCGAACTGCTCACGTATGTGGGTGAGAAGGGACGCACGGTCGTCGCGCGCACTCGCGCAGGCAGTGCCGGGCTCGTGCGCGGCAACGCCGCGCCCGTGCCGATCCGCGCCCGCATGACCACCACACCATTCGATGCACCGGTGCTGGTCGAACCGCTGCAGGCGATGGGCGACACCCTGCGACACGAGGCCGGCGTGCGTCGCGGGTACAAGCGCACCCGCACGTTCACGGCCGTCACCATGCCGGTGTACGATCGCTTCGAGTCCACGCTCACGCAGACGCTGCCCACCGCGTGGGCGCTCGATGCGTCCATGCAGCCGATCATCGATCGCCTGCGCGCGCACGGTATCATCGCCACGCAGCTGCGCAGTGCGTGGACCGGCAACGGGGAACAGTTCACGGTGGACTCGCTCATCAAGAGCCCGCGGCCGTTCCAAGGCCACGCCGAAGTGCGGCTCGAGGGCAAGTGGAACGCCGAGTCGATCACGCTGCCGGCCGGGACCTGGATCATCTCGGCCAAGCAGGCGACCGCACTCGTGGCGCTCATGATGCTCGAGCCGCAGAGTGACGATGGCCTCACCACATGGAATGCGTTCGACGACGCGCTCGCGGTGGGCAAGCCGCATCCCGTGCGTCGCGTACTGGCCCCACTGCCGAGCAGCCGTTGAACCGGTCCCCCCGATGAGTCGCTTCCTTCCAGCGGATCACTCCAAGGGAGATGAGCGCACCATCGGGGGGTACGCCGCGGTGCACGCGCGTCCGGCCGCGTTCGAAGGGCCCGATGGGTTCTCGTACAGCGTCGAGATCCTCGCCGATCGAACCGATGATCCCACCAACCCCATCGGTGCGTTCCTGTTGTTCGTGCAGTGGAAGCGCATGGGCGAGCAGGGTGTGCAGGGCCATCTCGAGACGGAGTTCCTGACCTTCGGTGCCACGCCGGCCGAAGCCAAGGCGGCACTCGGCGCGATGCCGGTGGAAGAGGTGCAGCGACACCTCGATGCGCTCTGCGCGGCCCGCGAGTGAGCGCAGTCGCGGGCATCATCGTCGAAGGCACCGGTGGCGTGTGGCGCGTACGTTCGCGCGACGGGGAAGAGCGCGACGCCGCGCTCGCGGGCCGGCTCAAGCAGGAGGACCGCGGCAATCGCAAACTCGCTGTCGGCGATCACGTCACCGTCGAGCCGGATGAACGTGGCAGCGGCTGGCGCATCACGTCGATCGCCGAGCGGAAGAGTGTACTCGCGCGACGCGAGCCAGGTGGGCGACACGGTGAGCGCATCCTCGCCGCGAACGTCGACGCGGTGCTCGTGGTGTTCTCGGTGGCGCAGCCCGAGCCGCACGTACGCATGATCGATCGGTTCCTCGTGATCGCGGAGGCCAACGACCTCAAGGCACACGTGGTGCTCAACAAGATCGACCTCGCCACCAGTCCGGCCACCGTCGATGCGATCGCGGAACCGTATCTCGCCGCGGGGTATCCGGTACATCGCACGAGTGCCAAGCGCGGCGATGGGCTCGAGGAGATGCGCCGTGAGCTGCACGGACGGGTCACGGCCGTCACCGGACCGTCGGGTGTGGGAAAGAGTTCGCTGCTCAATGCGTTACATCCGGAGCTCGGGCTGCGGACGCAGGAGATCTCGCAGTCGGTGAACAAGGGTCGACATACCACCGTCGGCTCCAAACTCATCCCGCTGCCCGGTGACCCCGACGGATTCCTTGTGGACACGCCGGGGCTGCGTGAAGTCGGAATGTGGGGATTGCCCTCTGGCTCGCTGGATCAGTGTTTCCCGGAGTTCGCGCCGTTCCTCGGGGAGTGCCGGTTCCAGGACTGCAAGCACGACACCGAACCGGGCTGCGCCGTGCGGGACGCGTTGGCGGGTGGGCGCATCAAACCCTCACGCTACGAGAGCTATCTCAAGTTGCGGGGCGAGCTCGTCGCCTCGGAGAATGTGTGGTGAACCGCGCCGTACCGGCACCCTGTCGGTCGGCATGACGACGATGGACCGCTCAACCGGAGTCGGTGAACGAATGCGCGTGCTGCTCGTAGCGATCCTCTGCCTCTGCATTTCCGGCGACGCGTCGGCGCAGGCCGGACAGAAGTTCCTCGATGAAGGCATCCGCCTCATGCGCGACGGCAAGCCCGACAAGGCCGAGTCGCAGTTCGAGAAGGCCATCGCGGCGGAGCCCAAGGTCGGGCTCTATCACATGTGGCTCGGCAATGCCGTCGGGCAGCAAGCCAGCACGGCGAGCACCATCAAGCAGCCGTTCATGGCCCGGCGCATCAAGGCGGAGTTCGAGAAAGCCATCGCTCTCGATCCTTCGCTGCTCGACGCACGTGATGGGCTGATCCAATTCTATCTGCAGGCGCCCGGCTTCATGGGCGGCAGTCCGGCGAAGGCGCGTGAACAGCAGCGCGAGATCGCCCAGCGTGATGCGGTGCGCGGACACCTCTCGGCGGCGACGATCGCGTGGCACGGACGGGACACCGTCGGCACCGAGCGCGAGCTGAAGGCCGCCGTGGCCGCGGCGCCCGACCGCGTGAACACCGTGATCGCGCTCGCGCAGCGGCAGGCCGCCTGGGGCCGCACGAGTGCGGCGTTCGCGACGCTCAACGGCTTCCTCGCGCGGCATCCGACGGACATCGCCATCCGATTCCAGTGGGGGCGCTTGGCTGCGTCCACCGGGACCGAACTCGCGCGCGGTGAGACCATGCTGCGCGCCTTGCTCGCCGAACCCGATTGGGTGGTGGAGCGCAGTCGGCCGTCGAAGGCGGCGGTGCACTATCGCCTTGGCATGATCCTCGAGAAGTCGGGGAAGAAGCCGGAGGCGAAGGCCTCGTATCAGACGGCGGTCACGCTCGACCCGCAGCTCAAGGTGGCGAAGGACGCGTTGGCCGCACTGAAATAGCGGGAGAAACAAGAGGCGCACGCGCCGCGCGCACGCACGGCGCCTGCCCTCCGTCCAGTGCTCACGGACTGAGCCGCTCCACGCGCCAGCCGCCCGGCTGCGGCCGGTAACGGAGTCGGTCGTGCAAGCGACTCGGCCGGCCCTGCCAGAACTCGTACGACTCCGGGATCACGCGAAAGCCGCCCCAGTGCGGCGGCAGCGGGACATCCTCGCCCGGGTACTGCGCGTCGAGTTCCGCGTGTTTCGCTTCGAGCCCTTCGCGTGAGGAGATCACCGACGACTGCGCTGACGCCCACGCACCGAGTCGGCTCCCACGCGGCCGCTGCCGATAGTACGCCGCGGATTCCTCCGCACTCACGCGCTCCACGCGACCGACGATGCGCACCTGCCGTTCCAGCGGACCCCACCAGAAGCAGAGCGCGGCACGGGCGTTCACCCCGAGCTCGCCGCCTTTCACGCTGCGGTAGTCGGTGTAGAACACGAAGCCACGGGCGTCGGCCTCCTTGAGCAGCACCATGCGGCAGTTCGGGGCCCCACTCGCATCGGCCGTGCCCAGTGCCATCGCATTGGGTTCGTGCACCTCGGTGCTACGGGCCTGTTCGAACCACTGATGGAACTGCGCGAGAGGGTCGGCGGCGGCGTCGGACTCGTCGAGTGTGGCGCGACGGTATTCCTCGCGGAGATGGGCGATGCTCATGCCGAATAGTCCGTGGTCACCGGGTGTCGGGCAAGTCCGGCGTCGCCCGAAGATCGCCCGGAGATCCCCTGACCCTCGACCGCGCTCGGAACCTTTGCGTTTGACCGCGATTGGTTGAATGTTCCCGTGATGACCGACACCGACACAGCGACTCCGGCCGCTGCCGCACTCGACCACGATGCCTTCAGCGCGCTGGCGCTCACGGCGCTCGATGACGTCTACCGCTTCGCTCGATCGCTCACGCGCGATCCGAGCGACGCGGAGGACGTGGTGCAGGAGACGTATCTCCGTGCGTTCCGGTCGTGGAAGACCTTTCAGGCAGGCACCGATGTCCGTCGTTGGCTCTTCACCATCGCGCGCAATGCGTTCCTCCGCTCGCGCGAGCGTGGGCAGCGTGAGGTCATCCTCGATGACGAGGGCGCCGCAGCGGCCGATGCGGAGCAGGCACAGGAAGCTTGGGTGCGTGGCGGGCTCGACCCGATCCTCGACCGGACCGACTTGGGACCCGCGATCACGGCGGCGCTGGCCGAGTTGCCCGAGGTCTATCGCAGCGCGGTCGTGCTGGTCGATCTCGAAGACCAACCGTACGAAGCCGCAGCCGAGGTCCTTGGCATCCCGGTGGGGACGGTGCGCTCGCGGTTATTCCGCGGTCGCAAGCTCCTGCAGCAACGGCTCGCGCAGCATGCGCGCGACGCCGGCATCATCCCGGACGGCGATGCAGGGAGGGGAGAATGACGCAATCATCTGAACCCGTGCGCCCACTCGACTGTGATGGCGCGTTCCAGCGGCTCTTCGACTTCCTCGACAAGGAGCTCGATGCCGCCACCGAGCAGGCGCTGCTCGCGCATGTGCAGCACTGCAAGTCCTGCTTCGATCGCGCGGAGTTCGAGCGTCGGTTCAAGGCGGCGGTGTGTGCGTCACGGAAGGCGCAGGGCTGCCCGGAGGAGTTGCGGTCGCGCGTGATGCAGGCGTTGAGCGCCGAGGGTCTCGGGCGCTAGCGGTCGAACCACGCCGAGCAGTCGCTCGGCGGCGCGTGATCAGGCGTCGCGACGAAGCGCGGCGTCGAGCGCCGCACGACGTTCGTCGCTGAGCGACGGCTCGCTGGCGAGCACCAGTGGTGCCTTCTCTCGGCCACGCGCGGACGCGCGGCGCAGCCACCATGTGAGCAGCAGTCCCGCGAATGCGATGGCGAGGTAGGGACCGATCCAGGCGAGCAGGCCCACACCGCGTGCCTTGGGCTTCGCGTAGATGCTCTCGCCGAACCGTGCCTCGAGTTCCGCCCACACCTGCTCGGTGGTCATGCCGACCGCGAGCTGCTTGCGGATGGAATCCTTGAGGACGAACGCGCCCTGGCTCGGGCACGCCGTGAGCGTGAGCCCAGGGCAGTACGGGCTCAGGACGTCCGCGAAGATGGCGCGGGCTTCACGCTCGATCTCGGGCGTGTACGCGGATTGCGCGGTCGCGGGAGCTTCGGCGGGAGAAACGGCCTGCGCGCCCGCCGCCGACGGGGAGACCCCCGGGGCGACGAGCGCGCAGCACAGCAGCAGTCGCCGTGCGAGGAAGCGCACGGCGAAACGCATTAGAACGTGGCCTTGGTCAGTTCGTCCCAGGTCCACATGGTCGCGCGCGAGCTGGTCGCGGCACGGACCTTGGCGACATCGGCGGCCGTCACGGCCGACGCGGTGTTGCCCCACTGCGTACGAACGTAGGTCACGACCGCGGCGACCTGCGTGTCGTTGAACGCCGCGCCCCAGGGCGACATGACGTTGTTGTACTCCTTGCCGTTCACCTTCACCGGGCCCATGAGGCCGTGCAGCACGATCGCGATCACGCGGTTCGCGTCACCCGCGACGATGTCGGAGCCGGCGAGCGGCGGATACGTGTTCGGCACGCCCTGGCCGTTGGCCTGATGGCAGGTGGTGCAGGTGACGTAGACTTCCTTGCCGATCGAATCCATGTTCACGGAGGCGACCGCAGCGGGCTCAGCAGCCGGAGCCGCAGCAGGCGTCGCCATGGCGTCGGAAGCCGGAGCCTTGTCGGCGCCACCGCCGCACGCGGCGACCGCGGTCACGGCGACAGCGGAGAGAGTGAAGAGAAGGGTCTTGGCCGACGACATTGCGAGAAACCTCCGAAAGGTTGTGTGGGGTGCGCGGGCAGAGAATGCTCGCGACATTAATGTATGCACTCGAACCCGCCTAAGTCTCAAGTCCCCGGCGATGTTCCCAGCGGTATTCCCGAGGGGACGGCTAGCCACCGCATGGAGTCACAACGTGTCACCGCCTGGCGCTGTGCGGTGCTCACGGTCTCCGACCTACGAACGCTCGAAACCGACGAATCGGGTCCCAAGGTCCGAGCCTTGTTCGCGGCGGCGGGGCACGACGTCCGCCACCACGCCCTCCTCCCGAACGACGAGTCCCGGGTCCGGGCCCTGGTGTCCGAGTGGCTGGCCCTCGGGACGCTGGACGTCATCGTGATCACCGGAGGGACCGGGTTGGGCTCCCGGGATCGGACCATCGAGGCGGTCCGGCCGCTCTTCGAGAAGGAGCTGCCGGGGTTCGGGGAGCTCTTCCGGCTGCTGTCCTACCAGGAGCAGGTCGGCACAGCGGCCATCCTCTCGCGCGCCACCGCGGGTGCAGCGCGCGGGACGCTGGTGTTCTCGCTGCCGGGGTCGCGCGCGGCGGTGGAGCTGGCGATGACGCGGATCATCCTCGCCGAGGCGGGGCATGCGTTGCGCGAGGTGCGGCGGTAGCCCCTCGGGTCACGACCACGGCCGATCCGCCCCCTCGTCATCCGCCTCGCCGTCCTCGTGCGCGTGATCGGCCTCGATCACCGGCCACGCCGGGAACGGATCCGCGAACACCGACCACACCGCGGGCCCCGCCGCGAACTCCTCGTCCGTCAGCAACGCCTCGTCGAGTGCGGCCCTGATCGCCGGCTCGTCCATGCCGATGCCGATGAACACCAGCGTCTGCTGGCGCGTGGCACCTTCCGCCCAGAAACCGGCCGGCGTGATGTCGAGCGATCCACCGGCGAGTGACCAGTTGCCCGCGATGTCCGGTCGCGTCGCCAACCACAGCCAGCCCTTGGACCGCACCACGCCGGGGAAGCCACGCACCACCGCCGGCATGAGTCGGCTGGGATGGAAGGGACGCGGCGCTTTGTAGACGAAACTCGAGATGCCGTACTCCAACGTCTCGGGGATGTGTTCCCCACGGAGCTCCTTGATCCAGCCGGGCATCTCGGCGGCCTTCTCCACGTCGTACAGCCCGGTGTCGAAGATGTTGGTGAGCGCCACGCGCCCGCGCTCGGCGCGCACGATGCGCGCGTCCGGGTTCAGGTGCGCGATGATCGCCTCCAGTTCGCGCAACGCCTCGGGCGTTACGAGGTCGGTCTTGTTGAGCACGATCACGTTCGCGAACTCCACCTGGTCGATCAGCAGATCCGCGATGGTGCGTTCGTCGCCTTCACCCGCCGCGATCCCGCGCTCGGCGAGCGCATCAGCCTGATCGAGATCACGACGGAACGCCGAGGCATCGACCACGGTCAGCATGGTATCGAGCTGCGCCACGTCCTCGAGCGCACGCCCCTCTTCGTCACGGAACGAGAAGGTCGCCGCCACCGGCATGGGCTCACCGATCCCCGTGCTCTCGATGAGCAGGTAGTCGAAGCGCCCTTCGTCGGCCAGGCGTCGCACCTCGACCATCAGGTCCTCGCGCAGCGTGCAGCAGATGCACCCGTTGCTCATCTCCACCAGGCGCTCGTCCACTCGGTCGAGCGACGCGCCGCCCTCGCGCACGAGTTGCGCGTCGATGTTCACCTCGCTCATGTCGTTCACGATCACCGCCACGCGGCGACCCTCGCGGTTGGCGAGCACATGATTGAGCAGCGTGGTCTTGCCCGCGCCGAGGAAGCCGCTGAGGACCGTGACAGGCAGTCGGCGGGTCGTGGGAGTGGACATCGTCAGGAGACCGGAAGAAGGGAAGGAAGAGTCGTCGCGGCCAGGTCATCCCAGGCCTCCACGAGTGCATCGGGTGCGCAGCGGAGCTTGCGTCGGAGTTCGCGCGGACGGCGGCGGAGACATTCCTGTCGCCAGGCCGCACCCACCGCATCACGCACGCCGCGTTCGTACGCCGCGATCCAGCCGACAGCCGCCGCGAGTGCGTCACGCACCAGCGCAGCCTCTGCGGCCGAGCGCGGACGATCACCGCGTGGCAACGCCTCGGGCCGTGCGATGGGCCACTTCACGCGCTCGCGGTCCAGCACGCGCGGCGTGAAGCCATGGCGACGCAGCACCACGTACGGGGCGTCCGGTGATTCGATCGCGACGGCGAATCCCCAGAGGACCAGTGCGCGCGTCGCATCGAGTCGCACGCGATAGTGCGAGCTGCCACGGCCACCGTCAGGGCGCCAGCGCTCAGCGTGCGCCAGGAGCAGGTTCCCCTCCGGACGCACGATGTCCTGCCCCCAGCACCACATCTGGAAGTCGAGCAACGCGGCGGCCGCGCGCGGAGAGACGAGGGACGACATGAGCGAACGGTTCGCGCGGGTCAGGCGAGCGTCGCGCGATGCATCCGTGCGCGAGCGTTCCAGATCAGTGCGACGGTGAGTACGAGCAACAGGAGCACACCGGGCAGCAGACGCGACACCAGTGCGCCGACCGTCGGTTCGCGATACGTGAACGACGGGATGTTGGCGTAGTCCTGCGCGGTGAGCGCCTGACGCCCCAGCAGTCGGTCATTGAAGAATGCGCGCCATTCGCTGTGGAAGCGGTCGAACTGGCGTTCGTAGTCGCGGAACCGTGCTTCACCAGAGCCCGCGAGGTCGAGCAGCGCTCCCTGTAGCACCAGCGCGGGGCTCATGAGACGCAGTCGGTCAGCGGCCACACGCTGTGCGTCGAGCGCGGCATCGAACTCAGCATACCGCGGCGCCATCATGCGTTCGGCGGCATCCTGCAGCGCGACCGCCATCACGTTCGGATCGGGCGCCCCCGCGCCGGCATCCGCCGCGTAGGTCGGGTGCTCGGCCATGAATGCCGCGAGCGCATCCTGCCGCTGCTGTGCTGCCGCGTCGGTGGCTTCGCGCAGACGCGTCGTGAGCGCAAGGCGCGACGGCGCGGGGTACGTCACCGAGATGATCGCCGCCGACACAGCGGGCAGGATCACCACGACAACGAGCCACACGCCGAGTAGCGTGACCGCACTCGCGGCCGAGCTGAGGCGACGTGCGTTGACGGCCAAAGCCGCCGCGAACCAGAACGCACCGTAGAGCAGCAGCATGCCGCACCACAACGCAAAGCGAGTCAACACCGTCGGATCCGACAATGCAACGCCCGTGGCGAGGGCCGCCGCGACCGAGAGTGCCACGGTGAGCAGCACCGCGACGAGCGCGCGCACCAGCAACTTGGTCGTGAGCACCTGCGACGGCGCGACGGGCTGCGAGAGCACGAGACCCAACGTCCCACGCTCGCGCTCCCCGGCCACCACGTCGAACGTCAGTGCGAGGATGAACAGCGGGTAGAGCACGAGCACCACGAACGCCAAGTCGATGCGACCCGCCAGCAGGGCGACCGGATTGTCGATCTCGTCGTTGACGAAGAAGGTCTGCTTGGTGCGCGTGGAGATCAGCGCCCAGAACGGCTGCACGTCGCGCTGGCCGATCGCCAGCGGCGCCAGCGGACCCGGCGGGAGTACGGTGTACCGGCTCGCCACCTGACGCCCCGCGACGGCGGGACTCCGTGGGTCGGCGAACGGCGAGACCGCGAGCGACTCCCCGCGCTCGAGTCGTGCCATGAGCGTCCGAAGCGAATCGAGACGCGACCGTTCCTCGAGCGCGAGCTCCTCGATGGTCTGTTCCTGCGCCCGCACGAAGCGCGACCCCGTCACGCTGGCGTAAGCGCCCAGCACCACGAGCAGCGCGGTCAGCACCACGATGAGCGGTTCGCGGCGCAGCAAGCGCCACTCGAACGACCACAACGAAAGACGCATCGCTCAGACCACCGCGAGCGAGGTCGAGCGCCGCGTGAGCACCGCGACGAGTCCCATCCACAGCAGCAACACCACCGCGCTCACGAGATGTGTGCGCCACACACTGCCCAGCCCCGGCGCTTCGTATGTGAACGGTTCCAGCGAACGCCAGAGCGTCTCATCGGCCTGATACGTGAACGCCTGGCCGGCGCCCGCATTCTCCGCGATGGCGTCGTTCATCTTCTTGTTGAGCTCGCGGCGGTAGTTCTCCGCGCTGGTCGCGAACGCGCGATGCTGTGCCGCGTCCGTGCCCGCGATGCCCATGGAGAGGAACCGCACTGCGATGAGCGGTGACGCGACCGCACCCAACAGCTGGCTGCGGTCCTGCGCGGCGTAGGTGGACCAGAGCTCGTCGAAGTAGTGATCGAACACTTCGTTCCCGTGTTCCTCGCCGCGCTGCATGGCGAAGCCGTTGAAGTTGAACGGCAGTTCCTCGACCTTGGCCACGTTGTACGCCTTGAGCAGCGAGTCCTCCAGCGTCTTGCCACGTGCACTGGCTGGCGAGTGCCCGTCGATCCCGTTCGCCAGCGCCGTCTGCACCTCGGCGGTGAACTCCCGCGCAGTGGGCGTGGGGTGTGCCATGCGCGCGACGTCCGCCGCAAGGCGCGGCGCGACGATCCCGTTCACGGCCCAGGCTGCCAGAAGCACCACGAGTGCGGCGCGCGCCGTGCGTGCCTTCGCCGAGACCAGCAGGGTCGCGCCGAGTACGACGCCGAAGTACGCGAGGTACACCGCGGTCATCGCTGCCAACCGCAGCAGACCATCGGCGCCCATCGCGTTGAGCACCAGTGCGGAGCCCACCACCGCGACCGGGATGAGCAACAACGCCAGCGCTGCGGCCACGCCCAGCGCCTTGCCGGTCATGAGGGCCCGCGTCGGCACACCGAGTGAGGCGAGTTGGCGCAGTGTGCCGCGTTCGCGCTCGCCGGCGAAGGCGCCGAATGCGAGCACGATGATGAGCAGGGGGACGAGATGCTGCAGCACTGCGGCGGCGGTCCAATCGCCGAAGCGCTGGGCCGCCGTGGCGTCCATCGCCGGACGGAAGCGGAACTCGTTCTGGCGATGCGCCTCGAGCCAACTCGCGGTGCCCACGTAGGGATCGACGCCGCGGTCGATGAACGAGAGCGGCAACTGCGGCTTGAACGCCCACAGCCCGTAGTGCGCCGCCGAGTGCGGGTTCTTGGCGGGTTGGCCGAACCAGAGGGCCTGCATGGAGTTCTGTGCGGCGTCACGCTGTGCGGCCTGCTCGCGCCACGCAGTGAAGCCGGCGAGCGACGCTACCAGGAGCAAGCCACCGACGATGCCCGCCGAGAGGCGGAAGCGACCGTCGCGGGTCAGTTCACGGAACTCCTTCCGAGCGATCTCGCGGATCATCGGCGCCTCAGTCGTGCATGTGGGTGAGGTACAGCTTCTCCAGATCGGCGTGGCCGATCTCATCCGCGCGCAGCTCGGCGACCTTGCGGCCCGCTTTCATGATGCCGATGCGCGTCCCCGATTCCTTCGCGCGGAAGAGATCGTGTGTCGCCATGAGCACGGCGGCGCCACGCTCACGCAGCAGACCGAGCAGGCGATGGAACTCGTTGGAGGCCTTCGGGTCGAGGCCGGAGGTGGGCTCGTCGAGCAAGAGCACGTCGGCGCGCTTGGCGAGTGCGATCGCGATCCCGACCTTCTGGCGCATGCCCTTGGAATAGCCGCCGACGCGCTGGCGGATCTGGTCGTCGCGGAGTCCCGCCGTGATGAGATGCGCGACGAGCTCCTCGGTCGCGGGACGCGCGCCGGTCGCGAGGGTCGCGAAGTATTCGAGGTTTTCGAGCCCGGAGAGGTTGCCGTAGAGCATCACGGTCTCCGGGATGTACGCGAGGCGCTTCTTCGTCTCGAGCGGATGTTGGGCGACGACCTGCCCACCGATCTTCGCGACCCCGCCGTCCGGACGGACGAAGTCGAGGAAGCAGTTGATCGTGGTGGACTTGCCCGCACCGTTGGCGCCGAGCAGGCAGTAGACCTCGCCCGGCGCGATCGAGAGGTCGAGGGCGTCGAGGGCGAGCGTGTCGCCGTAGCGCTTGGTGAGGCCTTCAGCGCTGAGCAGAGGGGAGGAGGTGGCCATCCGCCCAATCTTCCCCGACAGTCGCCTCTAGTGGACGTCGCAGCCGTCGAACGGTCTTATCGATCGGGTGAACGGTCGTGGGCGGCCGGCGGCGGGTCGTCAGATCGTGCGCGCTCACCCTGTTCGCGCTGCAGGTGCTCGATGCTACGCACGACGGCTTGCACCGGAGCCACGAGAACGGTCCGTCCGTTCGCAGGGACATACAGGAGGTAGTTCCCCGTCAGTCCCACGATCCGGACTTCGGCCTCCTCTCCGTTGACGAACACAACCCGGTGATCAGAGCGCAGTGTTCCCTCGCGCAGACCCTCTCTGATCCGCACGCCGGAGCCTGTCGCAAAACCGACGTACCCCGCGAACACGCCGATCGCGGGAATCAGGAATTTCAGTATCCGCAGCCGATGAGGGACTTCCTTGAGTCCGTCTTCGCCGAGGCGTTCGCGATATGCCTCATCCGAACGAGCACGTCGTGTGTGACGTTGCTGAAGCCACCGGATGCTCACGTACGACCCTCCGGTGATCAGGATCATGATCACCGTGAATCGCGGTTCACGCTCCAGATAGCGCAACGGTGTCAAGAGCACGTCCAGCACGTCGGCGTAATCCATGAAACTGATGTCGAGCAACGCGTAGTAGATCGAGTCGCTCACGATCCCGAGAGCCAGCAGGTACAGATATCCGAACGACAGAATGTCCTGGAGGCTGAGTGCTCCGGGGGCCTTTTCGTGTGACAACACGGCCTCGGGTCGGTGTGAGTTCGCGGACCTGCGCCGCGTCGTTCGAGCACGGCAGCAAGAGTCTCTGCGCAAGAAGATGTGCAGTTCTCGCTCGCCCCGGGAGGGGATTCCGCGCTCAAACGTACCGCATCCAGCGATACCGCCCCGACGCGCGCTGCGCAGCGTACCAGCGCGCCGCGGGGTAGAGCGCGAGTACCACCGCGACCGTCACCGGGATGGTCCACTCCACCGGGAACCCCACCCCGGCCGGCAGACCGGTGATCCGTGCCCGGAAATCGAAGTCGGCCCACGCATACCCCATGAGCAGCGCCCCAAGAACGGCTCCGATGTGCAGCAAGTACAAGTGCGCGATATAGAGGAACATCGGCACCTTCCCGAACAGGACGAACGGCGCGAACAGCTTCGGGACCCCGCGTTGCCACCACGCAAGCAGCAGCAAGGCGGGCCCGACGGTCATCAACTGGAAGCTGAGCGACATCGGGTATTTGGTGACGTTGAGCATCGACATCACCCGGCGCCCCCAGGCCACGTCCTGTTCCGCGGGCGTCGGATCGCCGTAGACGTTCGTCCACCGCAGCGCGATGAACACGAGGATAAGCATCGCACCCGCCCGCGCGAGCACCCGCGTTCGGAGCTCCGGTGTGGCGCGCATGAACCAGCGACCGAGGGCATCGCCGAGCAGGATGAGTCCGAGCATCGGCAGCACAGGATACGACGTGCGCACTTCGTAGCCGAACGGCAGTGCGAGCACTTGGCGGTCGTGCAGGATCGCCCAGACCCACCTGAGCCAGAGTGGCTCCTGCGGGCTGAACGGCTCCACGAGATGATGCCCCGCCGCGACTGCGACGCCGAGGATGACGCGCGCGATCACGGGCAACCGGAGCGTCGCGGCGAGGAACAGCATCGAGAGGCCGAGCGCCCAGATGACCTGCATGTAGAAGCGCGGCCAGACCAGCGAGAACGTCCACGAGAGGTGGACGATCGTGAACTCGAGCGCGATGAGCACGAGCCCGCGGACGGCGAGGTGCTTGGCGAGTGCGTCGCGCTCCATGCGTACCGACTGGAACCCGGCGGACACACCGGCCAGCAGCGTGAACACGGGCGCGCAGAAATGCGCGAGACAGCGCAACCAGAATATCAGCGGCGCCGTGCTGTCGAGCGTCATCGGATCAGTCACAGCGGGAAAGCCGACCGCGTAGTCCCGCGCGTGGTCCGCCACCATCAGCACGATGATGAGCCCTCGCAGCGCATCGATGCTCTCGATGCGCTGTGAGGTCGTGGCCGTGCTCATCGGTCGAGCGTCACCGAAAGGAAGAGCGCACGCGCCGTGGCCGGCGAGTGCAGCGTCTGCGCGCCGTCCCACCACACGTACTCGTTGTAACGGTCCAGCAGGTTGGTCGCACCAAGACCGAGCGCGACGCCGCGCCAGCGATACGAGACGTCGAGGTTGACCGTCTGCTGCGCGCCGAACGTGCCGCGGTCGTTGACGTCGGTGAGATGGTACTCGCCCTGCGCATACGCCCACACGCCCACGTTCCACCCAAAGGCCGGGATGACATCCACACCGAACTTCGCGGTCCAGTCGGGCACATGGTTGAGGCGCTTGCCCTTCGCGGTGGGGTTCAACAAGCCGGGCTCGACGAGGATCGCGCGCTGCGTCGTCCCGGTCGCCCAGAACCCGATGCGCGAGGTCGCCTGCCAGGTCCCTTCGATGTCGATGCCGCGCCGACGCGTCCGTCCGATGTTCTCCGAGTCACCGGAGTTGTCGAACTTGAGTCGCACCTCATCCGATGCGATCTGCTGCCACACACCGAAGCGCAGTGTTGAGTTGGTGCTCGGGCGCGTGGTCATGCCGAGTTCCGTGCCGTCGTTCTTCGACCAGGAGAGCGGTGCGGTACCGTACGCCGCCGGCCCGGTGCCGATCTGGAAGCTGCGGCCGTGGTTCGCGTACGCGCTGAGTGCGTCGGAGATTTGGAACACCGCGCCGAACTTCGGCTGCGCGATGAATCCCAGGTCGAGGATCGGCGACTCGGCCGCGGTGAGCACGTTGGTGAAGTCGCCCTCGAATGCATCGCCGCGGAGTGCGGCGGTGAGTCGGAGGCGCGACGTCGCGTCGGCGGCGAGCTGGACGAAGCCACCGTGGTTCTTGAGCGTGAAGTCGAAATCGCGCAGCGTGGTCTGCCGCACGCGGTCGACCGTGCGGAAGCGCTGCTGGATGTTGTCCTGGTCCTGCACGTCGAGTCCCGCGCTCAGCACCGCGTCGCGCGAGCCCAGCACCGACGGCCGCCACGTGAGCTGCGCAATCGCGCCGCGCTGGGTCTCATCCTCCACGCGCTCCTGCTGCGCGCCGGCCGCCGTGAACCGCACGTACCGCGTCCGTTCGAACCGCTGGTCGTAGGCCTTCAGCGACCAGGTCGCGCTGCCGAGCGGGCCGTCGAGGTGCAGACTCGTGTGGCGGTGGTCGATGGTGCCGCCGTCGGTGGCGCTGTAGGCCGGAGAGACCCGCGGGGTGCTGCGCGCGGTGTCGCGCGTGAGATAGCCCGGCGCATCCGTGTCGAGTGCCGCCTGTCGCACGATGAGCGCCACGCGCCAACGGGAGTCGGTGGGCGCATACGACCACTTGCCGCTCGCACTCCACTTGTCGAGCGCGGAGTTGTCGCGGTAGCCGTCGCTCTTCCGGAAGCCACCGAACAGCGTCTGCGAGAAGCCACGCCGTGACACCGCCGCGAGGAGCTGCGCTTCGTTGGTGCCGAAGGAGCCGGTGGTCAGTCGCGAGGTGAGGTGGTTGCCGCCTTCGCGCGTGGAGAGCTGCACGTTGCCGGCGAGATTGAACTGTCCGAAGCGCGCGTCGCTGGTGCCGCGCACGACCTCGATGCGTCCGATCTCGAGCGGGAAGATGGCATTCATCTCACCCACACCGCTGTTGAGGTTCGACGGGATCCCGTCGATGAGCAGTCGAGTGCTGGCGATATCGCTCTCGGCGTTGAAGCCGCGGATGCCGATGTCGCCGGAGATGATGCCCTGATTGAACTCCGCCCGGTATACGCCGGGCATCTTGCGCAGGATCTCCTGCGAGAACGCGACCTGCTCGCGCGCGATCTGGTCCGCGCCGAGCACCGACGTCGGCGTGGACTGCTCGGCGGTCGCGGTCGACGGGACGACCGCGGTGCCGACCACCGCCACGGGTGAGAGTCGCTTCACGCGATCGAGCCGGATGGTCAGTTCGCGTCCGGCCGCGCCGACGTCGACGGTCTCCGCATGGCGCACATGACCGATCGCGACGACGGACAGCGTGTAGACACCGCGCCCGGGGACGCGCAGTGTGAACGTACCTTCCGCGCTCGAGCGCACGGACTGCTGGCGCCCGCCGACGTCAGCGACGGTGATCACGGCGCCCGCGATCGCGGTATTCGCGGCGTCGAGCACACGTCCGGAGACAGTGGGGGTGCTAGCGCTCTGGGCGGAGAGTGGAGCAGAGATGAAGGCGAGCACGGTGAGCGCACGGCTCGCCAGACGGAGCAACGGACGGTACATGAGGCGTTCGGTTGAGGGAAACGGCCCCGCAACCTCGAACGAATACGCATCGGGCGACCGCAGAGACCGGCGAACGGTCGATTCAACCCGTCGAATGGTCGCGCCGGGTGGTCAGAGCGCGAGCAGTGACTCCCTCAGCTCCCGCGACCGCAACCGCGACGCCGTGAGCCGGAGTCCGTTGGACAGCGTGAGCTGCAGCAGCCCGCCCGGCTGCGGGCTCACCCGCACGATCATCTCCGCATTGCACACCTGAGCGCGCGATAAGCGGATGAAGCGCACGGGGTCGAGCCGCTCCTCGAGGTCCTTCAGCCGCGCCGGGACCGTGAACCGCTCGTTGTTCGCGGTCACCAACCGCACCGTCTCGCCGTCGGCCTCGAGCAGCGCCACGTGCTCCACAGGCACGAGCACCACATCCTCGTGATGGCGTGCCGGGATCCGCCGCAGCGGCGCGCTCGCCGCCGGTCCCTCGATGGCATCCGCCGCGCGCGCGAGTCGCGCCGCACGGACTTCGGGCTTCGACTCACGCCGCTCGAGTCGTTCCTGCGCACGCGCCAGCGCTTCGGTGATTCGGGTGGGTTCCACGGGCTTGAGCAGATAGTCCACCGCATGCGCCTCGAACGCGCGCACGGCGTACTGATCATGCGCCGTCACGAAGATCACGAGCGGGGTCGCGTCGCGGCGGAGCAGTCGCACCACTTCCAGGCCGTCGAGCTCCGGCATCTGCAGGTCGAGGAACGCGATGTCGGGTCGCTCGCGCTCGATCAACTGCACCGCCGCGGCACCGTCCGCGGCCTCGCCGACCACCACGATCTCCTCGTGTGAGCGCAGCATCGCGGCGAGGAACGAGCGCGCGGGACGTTCGTCGTCGGCGATGACCACACGCAGCGGGGGCACCTCGGCGGTCGACTGCGGCGTGGGACGGCGCGTCATGAGGCGGCCCGCAACGCTTCGGGACCCGCCGCGCGGAACGGCAAGCGCACCACCACGGTAGTCCCCTGATCCGGGACACTCTCGAACGTCAACGTCGCCTCGCTTCCATAGAGCCGTTCCAACCGCCGTTCGAGATTGCTCAAGCCCACTCCGAACCCCGTGATCGCATCGCGCGCCGCGATGCCGCGTCCGGTGTCCCGCACGGCGAGCACGAGTTGCGCACCGTCCAACTGTGCCGTCACTTCCACGCGACCACCGCGGGCGATGGGCGAGATCCCGTGCTTGATCGCGTTCTCCACCAGCGGCTGCAGCAACAGGGATGGCACGCGCGCGTTCGCGACCGCCTCGGGCATGTCGAGATGCACGCTCAAGCGCTCCTCGAACCGCGCCTGCTCGATCGACAGATAGTCGCGCACCAGCGACATCTCCTCGTGCAGCGTGTTCTGCTCACGAGCGGTGCGCGTGAGCACGGCGCGCAGCAGCGCGGTGAGACTGTACAAGGTCTCCTGCGCTCGCGCGGGCGCACTGGTCATCAGGAAGCCGAGCGTGGTGAGCGCGTTGAACAGGAAGTGCGGGTTCAACTGCGCGCGCAACGCCTGCAACTCCGCCTCCGACGACAGTCGCAGCAACGACTCCTCGCGCAGGTCACGCGAGAGCCGCTCACGCGCCAGCCGGAGCGCGTCGATCCGTCGCCCGAGCACGATCGCGGCCGCTTCGAGCATGGTGCCGTCGCCGGACAGCAGGCGCCGCCCGCCCGCGAGCTCGCGCACGTCGATCGCCCAATCCGGCCCGGTCGTCGTCGGGATGTGGACGGTGGCCGACTGTCCGCGATCGTGCAGGATCATCGCCGTGCGCTCGGGCCACTCGGTGATCTCGCGCCACGCGACACGTCCCGCGGCCAACGCGTCCGCGACCGCACGACAGCCTGCGTCCAACACCTCGTCCGGCGTTTCGATGGTGCTCACCTGCACCGCCAGCGACTCCGCCATGGCGCGCGGGGCCTGACGGCGCAGTAGCAGGCGATCGACGATGTCGGAACTCCGCGCGGCGATCCAGGGCGTCGCCAGCGCCGTCGCGACCCAGAGCAGCAGCACCACGAACAGTCCCGCGGGATTCACTGTCTGCGACGGGCCGGGAGAGATCCACGGCACACCGATGCCCCACAACAGACCCGCGGCGAGGATGATCACCGCGAGGATGGTGAGCGCGCGCTTGAGGAACACATCGGCCAATGCGAACCGATAGTCCTGATACAGGATCGCGAGCGCCAACGGCAGCGAGGCATGGTGCCCGAGTACCGCGACCACCCACGACTCCGGGGCGTCGGCGTGATGGCTCAGGTGCAGTGCCATCACCGCGAACACAGCAAGCGCCACGGACGAGACGTCGCGTGGGCCGCGGTCGCCGCGCGCGCTGAGAGCCAGCGCAGCGACGAGAGTGAGGTTGCCCACCGTGAGCATCAGCATCGCGTTGCGCGCGGGCACCTCGGCTGCCTGAACGAGCGCGCCGAGCTGCCAGAGCGTCGCCACCGCCGCCAGCCCGTAAGCCGCGCCCACCAACAGGCGGCGCGTACCGAGCCCGTGATATCCGACCGCGGCATGCACGGCCACGGCCGGGAGGAAACCCAGCGCCGAATACGCGATGAACGACACGCCTGCCGGGGCCGCGGCGGCGCCGAGGTCCTCGGTGCCGAACACCACCAGTGCACCCGCATTCCACGCGAGCCCGAGGAGTGCCGTCGCGAACGACAGCCGCTCTCCGCCCCGCGCTCCCGAGCGCGTCATCACCGCGAGCAGCCCGTAGAGGGCGATACCCGCGCCGAATCCGGCGAGATGGATGATGGAGTTCAGGTTGGGTGCGAGCATGGGCGGGCGGCAGGGGAGCGACCTGCGAAAGTTAGCGTCCCAGCGACGGGGCTCCACGTGCTCGCAGGCAACGGCCGCCTCAGCCCGTTGAACGGTCGTGCGCTGCCGTTCAACGGCTCGAGTCGCCCGTTCGGTGGTGCAGAGCAACCGTCCAGCCAGCGCCCCCGAACCGCAGGTCGAGACACCCGTAGACTGACGGAGCCAATCATATGAATCCGGGAGTCCCGTGTCCGCCGCATCGCTCGACCAGCAACGCATTGAAGACTCGCTCAAGCGTCGACTCGACGTCAGCGGCATCGCCGTGGCGGTGCTGTGCGCAATCCACTGTCTCGGCCCGGCTTTGCTCGTGCTCCTGCTGCCGGCTGTGGTGCTCCCTTGGCTCGAGTCGCCATGGATCGAATGGGGCTTGCTCGCGATCAGTTCGGTGCTCGGCGGCATCGCCATCGTCGGCGCGGGTTGGCGGCAGCACCGACGGGCGCTCCCGTTTGTGCTCTTCGCACTGGGGCTCGCCACCCTCGTGATCTCTCGCCTTGAGTGGGTCCTCGATGAGCGCGGCGAACTTCCGTTCGTGGTGGTCGGTGCCACCTTGATCGTCGCAGCGCACCTTCGGAACCTCAGCTGCCGTGCAGCGGCCGGATCGACCATGCGCGGCTCGAATGTCGCCAAGCGAGGTGCGCTCTGGCTCTTGGTGTTGGGCCTCGCGTTCGCCCCCGCGTCGGTGTCAGCGCAAACGTCTGCACAGACACCCGCGCGAGCTGCAACGCCGTCGGCTGGGTGCTTCGATCTCTCCTCCCTCGCTGCACGTGAACGCGCCATCGCCGAGCGCCTGCTGCGCGACGCGGGCGATGGCGAGGCGCTCTACACGCTCGGCGGCGGACTCAAGCCTGTCAGTACCGACTTCTTGAGCATCACGCTCACTGTTGCACCAGACTTGGATCGTGTGGCGCTGGACTCCATCGCGAGCGTGCGGTCAGCGACCGCGGCGCTCCGCTGTGGGCCGGTGTCGTTCCACGTCGCCGAGTTCGCCGCTACGTACACTCGCGCAGACAGCTCGCGCTATCGCGTGACGGCGGTGTACGCCGTGCACAGGGATGCCCTCGCGCGCGCCATTGCCGCGCGTCCGGAGTTCTGGTCATCGATCGGAGTGCGCGTGGAGACTCCGGTGGACGCAGTACTCGATGCCGTCGAGCGCGCACCGCGCTCGCCGCGCTGGCGCGGGTACGGCTATCTGTTCGGTTATCCCGACGAAGCCGTGGACTTCTTCGTTCGGGCGGGCGAGTCCCAGGACTCCAGCGGCGTGTTTGTCGCGCGTGACTTCCGCCGGGTAGAGACGTTCCGCAAGTTCCCGGCGCGTGAAGGCGAGACACCCTCACTCTCGTCGTTCGTGTATGCGGTGCCGAAGGGCGCGCCGGAGTCGGCAGCGGACCGCGCGCTGATCGCCGCGGCAGCGCCGATCTATGCACGCTATGTCGCAGACCGTGATGCGGCGTTCACGGCGCCCGATGGCGTGGTGATGCTGTGGCGTCGCTGGATCGGTGCGGCGGCCGCCGCGCCGAGTTCCGCGCCTGCAGACACGACTGCGGATCCGTTCACGGCACCGCGGCCTCGCCTTCGCGCGGCGCGTACGGCGTCACCCATTCGCATCGACGGCAGGCTCGACGAGGCCAGCTGGTCCACCGCCTCGATCGCCAGCGCGTTCCACCAAGTGCGACAGGACTACGCACCGAGTGTTCGCTACCCGACCGAGGTGCGCGTGTTGTTCGATGAGCGGCACCTGTACGTCGCCGCCTACATGCGTGACCCCGACGCGCGCACGGGCCTGCGCGTCCGAGACCTCCGCCGTGAGTTCGACTTCTCAGAGAACGAGAACTTCTCCGTCACGTTCGGCCCGCTCGGAGACAAACGCACCGCGTACCAGTTCTCGGTCACCCCGTACGGGTCGCAGCGCGACGTGCAGGCGTTCGATGGTGGCGATACACAGAACGAGAACTGGGATGGACAGTGGACCGTGCGCACGCAGGTGAGCGACAGCGGATGGACCGCGGAGATCGCGATCCCCTGGCAGACCGTCCGCTATGCGCCCGGGGATGGCGAGTGGGAAGTGAACTTCGTGCGCAATGCACGCCGTGCACTTGAGACGAGCGCATGGGCACCGTTCCCGCGGCAGTTCTCCTCGTATCGGCTGACGTTCGCAGGCACCGTCGACGGCCTCGAGCCGCCGCCGAGTCGTGCCGCACTGCGCTACCGACCGTTCGTGCTGGGCGAATCGCGACGGAACACTTCTGATGCGGGCGCCTTCACCACCACGGGCGCGGCCGGCGGCGAGTTGTTGTGGGCACCGAGGGCCAACAGCACGCTGGATCTCACCGTGCGCACCGACTTCGCGCAGGCCGATGTCGATCGGCAGGTGGTGAACCTGCAGCGGTTCTCCGTGTTCTTCCCGGAGCGCCGGCAGTTCTTCCTCGAGAACGCCGATGTGTTGAGCGTGACCGGACTCGACGGGCGCTATGCATTGCAGCCGTTCTTCACGCGCCGCATCGGGCTCGCGGACGACGGCACGCCAATCCCCATCGATGCCGGGGCGCGCTACGCGCTGCGATCCTCCCGGCTCTCACTCGGTGCGCTCGCGACCCGTCAGCGTGCCCAGGGGGACAATGGGGCGAGCACGTTCGGCGTGTTGCGCGGCAGTCGGTTCATCGGGGCGTCCACGCGGGTGGGGGCGCTCACCGCCATCCGGCACGATGATCCCGGTCGCGTGACGCCCGGCAGCACGAACGTCGTGACGGCATTCGATGCACTCGGTCGCATTGGCGAGCAGATCCAGATCAATGGCATGGTCTCCACGTCGACGATCGACGGGAAGACCGGCGTGGCGGCGAGCTACTTCGCCGGACGCGATACGCCAGGGCTCTACACCGGCTTCCTCGGTGCCTTGGTCTCCAAGGACTATGCGCCGCGCACGGGCTTCGTCTCACGGAACGATGTGCTTGTGAGCAGTCCCGCGATCGTCGGCACGTGGCAACCCGCCTGGCGGCCAAAGGACGTCGTGCTCTTCAAGCCGGCGATCGTGACGTACTTCTACAACACGCCGTCCACGCTGCGCCTGCAGGAGGGCTTCGTCGACATCTACATCGATGTGCTCCATCGCAGCGGGGCGATCTGGTACCCGTACGTGCAGCGTCACCTGCAGCGTCCCACGCAGGCGTTCGATATCCTGCCCGGCGTAGGGATCGCCGCCGGCACACAGGACTACTGGCGCTACGGCTGGTACGGCACCACGGACCAGAGTGCGTCTTGGGTGTTGTCGACGAACGTCTCCACCGGCGGATTCTTCGACGGGCGCATGGAGGAGGTCGTCGGCACGGCGCGCTGGGCACCGAGTCCGCGCATCGCGATGAACGTCGACTACACCATCAATCGCTTGCGTGCGGTCGGGGTGAACGACACCACGCTCACCACGCAGCTCATCGCGCCCGAGTTGCGGCTCGCTTGGTCTCCGCGGCTGCAGCTCGCGGCCTTCTATCAGTACAACACGGTGGCGGGTCGCGGTGCGCTCAATGCGCGTGCACAGTGGGAGTTCGCGCCGCTGTCGTTCGTGTATCTGGTGGTGAACGATCGCCAGCGGCTGTGGAACGGCCCGTCGGTTCCTCGCGAGGGCGATGTGATCCTCAAGGTCGTGTGGATGACCGGCCGCTAGGCCGCCCACCGGATGACGGGATGCAAAGCGGGGCCCGGCAACCGCCGGGCCCCGCTTCTCCCATCTCCCATCTCCCTTCTGCAGTACTAGCACCCCGGCCCGGCGAGCGACACATCCGCACGGGCACGGACGAGGCACTCGGCTTGCGGGATCGGCATCACGCGCGCGATGAAGTGCGCATTGACGCCGGTGGTCAAGTCGAGCGGCAGGGTGTTCAAGCGGCCATAACGGCGCATGTCCACCCAGCGATGGCCTTCGGCGAAGAGCGAGAAGCGCTTCTGTCGGAGGATCTCGTCAAGCACCGTACCATCCGGCGAGGCGCCGGTGAGTCCCGAGGCCGCGAGGCCGCCGGAGACGGCACGCACCGCATCGATGTTCGCGATCGCGCCCACCCTGTCCGCGTTCGCGAGACGGATCTCCGCATCGAGGAGCAGGAGCTCTTCGTTGCGGATCACCGGTACCGGCGTGGTGTTCGCAGCGTAACGGGCCACAGCGATGCTCGTGGCGATGCCCAGTCCCTGCGGCGCGTTACGCGCGACGGCCAGCGTGGACCACTTCGAGGCACGCAGGTCACCAGCTTCGACGTCCACCGCAAACGACGGGTGGGCGAGGAAGTCCTGGTTCTGCCCCACGCCGTTGGTCGCGTCACCGGTCGCGGTGGAGTACACGTGGTAGACACCCACGTTCATCGCGGCCGCATTCGCCGGTGTGCGGTTGAGGAACGACGCGGCGATCGCGGTCTGCGCCCGGGTCCACGCGGTGGCACCGCCACCGGAGGTCGCCCAGTACGCGGCCGCACGAGCAGCGATCGCGCGATTGAACTGCGCGAACGTCGTCGGCGTGTTGAAGCCCGCGAAGCCGGCGTGCAGTGTGAACGGGAACGCCGCGCCACCGGCGGCCAGATCCGCCGCACCCTCGTCGAGCCGGCCGAGGATGAAACGGGACACCGAGTCGCGCGACACGAACGGCGCGATGTCGGTGGCGTTCTGGTTGATCTGCGTCACCGCGCCGAGCGAGTCGCGCGTGGAGATGACGTACAGCATCTCCAACCCTTCGATGGTCTTCGCGAACCCGAGGCCGGCGCTGCGCTGGGCAGCGGAGAGCGTCGTGTTGTTCGTGAGGACGTTCTTGAGGTTGAAGATGTCGCGCAGGTTGCCGTACGGGCCCGCCCAGACGCCGACGGCGAAGCCGGCCGGATCGAGGCGGTTCTGACCGGAGAGCCCGATCAGGTAGTGCGACGTGTTGCGGCCTTCGTTGGGCGAGTAGATGTAGCCCTCGCGACCGAAGCGCGCCGTCGCGGTGATGTAGGCACCGAGGCCACCACGCAACTGGCGGAGCACGCCGGTCGCCTGGAGCTGGAGTGCGCCCGGATCACCCGACGCGCCTTCGACCGTCGGCGAGTTCGGGTTCGGCACGTTGAGCACATCGGCGGAGCACCCCGTCACCAGGACGGCGGCTGCGGCGAGGCTCATCAAGAGTCCCTTCTGCATTGGATTCCTCATAAGAGTCAAAGAGTCGTCAGTGGGTGTCGTGTTGGTCTTAGTAACCGACATCGACGCTGAAGAAGAACTGACGGCTCGTCGGGAAGGGCGCGAGGTCGATGAAGCGGTTGAAGTTCGTGTTGCCGAAGTTGTTGAACTCCGGATCATAGGACCAGTAATCGGTCTTCACCCAGAGGTTACGGCCGCTGAGGCTGACGCGGAGGTCCTTGGCGCCACGCAGATACTTCGCCGTGAAGGCGGCCGGGGCCGCGTACGACAGCGTGATCTCACGGAGCTTCAGGAACGTGCCCGGCTGCATGTACACGCGGCTGTCGCCGGCCGAGAAGGTGTCGTAGTAGCGGTAGAGGCCCTTCGTGGTGCCGCGGAACGGTTCGTCGAAGTCGCGTGAGTTGCCGCCCTCGTCCCACAGGTTGTTCGTCATGTTCGAGACGAGACCGCCGTTACGCCAGTCGAGCAGCGTGGAGAGGGTCCAGCTCTTGTAGGAGAAGTCGTTGACGAACTGCGTCTGGTGATACGGGTTGGCGTCACCGACGATGGTGTCGCGGACCGCGCCGCCCGCGCCGAGCGGGGCGTTCGCCCACACGAGCGTCGAGCGCTGACCGCTCACGATGCGGTTTCGGCCGTAGGTCGCGCCGAAGGAGCCGAGGACGTTGAAGTTCGGCACCGGGATCTCATCGACCATCTGCTCATTGTTCGTGAAGTTCATCCGGCTGGTCCAGGTGAAGTTGCCACGCTGGATCGGGACGCCGGTGATGCCGAACTCCCAGCCCTTCACGGAGAGCTGGCCGCCGTTGATGATCTGCTGCGTCAGGCCCGAGGACTGCGGGAGCGGGAACGTGAGCAGCAGGTCGGTGATCGTCCGGCTGTAGTTCGTGATCTCCATGTTCAGCCGCTGACCGAAGAACGACAGGTCGACGCCGATGTCCGTCTCGGTCAGGATCTCCGGCTTGATGCTGGTGTTGCCGAGCGTGCCGGCCGACACGAGCGCACCGCGGCCGTCGATGATGCCGGCATTGGCGACCAGGATGTCGCGGTCACCGAAGCGCGGACGGTTGCCCGACTGGCCCCACGAGGCGCGGAGCTTGATCTCGTCGGTGTACTCCGAAGCCCACGAGGGCTGCTCGAAGCGGTACGCGGCCGAGTACTTCGGGAAGAGATAGTACTTCTCGCGATCGCCGTTCACCGACGAGCGGTCCATGCGGAAGCCGGCGTTCACCGAGAGCTTCTCGTCAAGGAACAGCGCCTGCTCGTTCAGGTAGATCGACTGGTCCTTGGTTGCGTTGCGCTGGTCTTCGACCACCGTCTCCGCCGCGCCGGCCGAGAGACCGACCGTCGGGAGCAGGCCGCGACCGCGGGTGCGGTAGGTCTTCAGCGACTGCTCTTCCTGCGTGCCACCGAACGACGTCGTCAGGTTGCCGATCCACGAGATGGACGGCGTGTACGTCCAGACGATGTTGATGCCCTGGTTCATCTGGAAGACGTTCGACGTCGACACCGACGACGTGCCGGCGAAGTTGTCGGCGGGTTCGAACTGCAGGAACGGCGGCGAGAACGCGAGGCCGTCCTGGTTGAAGCGGTCGACACCGACCTGATAGGAGACGTTCACGTTATGCTGCGAGCTGGAGAACGCCTGATATGCGACGCGGATGTTGCCGGTCTGGCGCCAGGTCTCTTCGTTGTTCTTGATGTATTCCTGGTTGGCGAACGGGTTCGACACCGAGGAGCCACCGGCGTAGAACGGGTTGACCGGGAAGCTGCCGTCCGCTTGCCGACGGAAATCGATGACGTGGGGGATGTAGCCCAGGTCGTACGTCGGCGAGATGCCGGCGTTGTTGTTGTTCGAGATACCGCGCTGCAGGAAGTTGCGCGTGACGTTCAGCCCGCCGGAGACGGTCAGGTTGGTGCCGATCGTCTGGTCGATGTTGAGGCGGCCGGAGGTGCGGCGCGCGCCGGTGCGGAGCATGATGCCGGCTTCCTGCTTGTCGCTCACCGAGGCGAAGTACTTCGTGTTGCCCGCGCCGCCACGAGTGCTGAGGATCGTCTCGAAGGTCGGATCGGTGCGGCCGTAGAGCTGCTGCTCGTAGTCGTAGTTGGTGCAGTTCGGGTTGCAGAGCTGCTGGGCGATCGGGATCGCGGCGCGGTTGCCGACCCACTGGATCGAGTCCGCCGCCGTTCCCGCCGGGACGAGATCGTTGATCGTGCCCCACTCACGGAACCCGATCTTCCGGTACAGCGAGGCGACGCCCACACGCTGCGTCACGTTCCAGCTCGGCGCACCGGCGCGGCCGCGCTTGGTCGTGATCACCACCACGCCGTTCGTCGCGCGCGAGCCGTAGATGGCCGAGGCCGCGGCGGACTTGAGCACTTCGACGCTCTCGATGTCCTGCGGATTGATGTCGGCGAGACGGTTCACCGCGTTGTCCTGCGCGCCGCCGACGCCGCCGCCAGCGCGCGAGACGGAGTTCATCGCATTGGGGATGGACGCGTTCGAGACGATGATGCCGTCGATCACGTAGAGCGGATCGCCCTGCCCGAGGATGGAGGTGGCGCCGCGGATCTGGATCTGCGCGCCGCCGCCCGGGGCTCCGTTGTTCTCGAAGATACGCGCGCCGAGCACCTTGCCCGACAGCGAGTTCTCGATCGAGCGCGACGGCGTGCGGTTGAGTTCCTCGGTGTTCACGGCCGCCACGGGAGTGGTCGAGTTGCGC
>JADYYN010000039.1 GCA_020853635.1 Gemmatimonadaceae bacterium | reverse complement strand
GTGCTCGCGCTGGCCACACTCATCGCGTCTGCTGTCCAGGCGCCACTCGCAGCGCAGACCGCCACCGTGACCGCGACCGATGCGTGGGTGCGCGAAGTGCCGGCCGGCCGCGGTACCACCGGCATGTTCGTAGTGCTCAAGAACGGCGGCACCGCCGAGCGGAAGATCGTCCGCGGCAAAGCCGATGTGGGCGACACACTCGAGCTGCACGAGATGAAGAACGAGAACGGTATGATGCGCATGTCGCCGGTCCAGGCGATCAGCATTCCGGCGGGTGGTGAGACCGCGCTACGTCCGGGTGGTTACCACTTGATGCTGTTCGGCCTCAAGAAGCCGCTCACGGTGGGCGACACCGTACGCGCCACGCTCACCTTCGATGACGGCTCCACCGTGCGCGTGGTCGCCCCGGTGCGGGCCATGGGTGGCGGGCGGATGCCGTGAATCTCGCCCGCAAGCGACTCCACCGCGCGCTGATCGCGCTCGTCTCGCTGGTCGCCGCATGCGCGGCACCACCCAAGCCGAGCATCGGCGGGGACTTCGCCCTCACCGACCACACGGGGGCACGGTTCGAGCTGCAATCACAGCGCGGGAAGGTGTTGCTCGTGTTCTTCGGCTACACCATGTGCCCCGACGTCTGCCCGACAACCCTGTCCAAGCTGTCGGCCGTGACGCGGCGCTTGGGTGACGCAAAGACGCGTGTACGGACTCTGTACATCACCGTCGACCCGGAACGCGATACGCCCGAGGTGCCCAAGGCCGACCTCTCGCTCTTCGCACTCGATGCGGTCGGTCTCACCGGGACCCGCAGCGAGGTGGATGCCGTCGTGAAGATGTACGGTGCGTCGTACGAGATCGTCCCGACGCCGGCATCTGCGGCGAAGTATTCGGTGTCTCATTCAACGACGTTGTATCTGCTCGACCAAACCGGCGCGGTGCGTCAGACATTCCCCTACGAAGCGACCGTCGACGAGATCGCGTCGGGGATCCAATCGCTGATCGCGTCATCACAGTGAATCGCTAGTCTTCTACCTGTCATCTCTCTCGAGGACTCTTCGCGTGACATTCCGTTCGCTCCGTACGTTCGCCTTGCTTGCCGTACTGGCGGTGCCGGCCGTCGCCCAACAGGCGCCGCCCGCCGGTCCGCGTGGCCCACAGTGGCTCAACGCCGATACCAGCAAGAAGGTCAATCAGTCGAACTTCCGCGCGCTGGAGGAATGGCCAGCGCCCAACGAGTATCGCAATGCGGCCGGCAGCCCTGGCCCCAAGTACTGGCAGCAGCAGGTCGACTACGTGATCCGCACCACGCTCGACACCGCCGAGCACAAGGTGACGGGCACGGAGCGTATGACCTATCACAACAACTCGCCGGACAAACTCGGCTACATCTGGCTGCAGCTGGACCAGGACATCGAGCGCAATGACTCACGCGCGGCACTCGCGCAGCGTGCGCTCCCGAAGAACATCCCCGAGCAGGCCCGCCGCTTCCTGGCCCCGGAACCGGTGACCAACGGCGGCTACACCATCCCGCGAGTGCAGATCGTCGGCGTGAACGGCCAGAAGACCGATGCGAAGTATTTCCGCAACGGAACGCAGATGCGCATCGACCTGCCCACGCCGATCGCGACCGGGCAGAAGGCGGTGATCGAGATCGATTGGTCGTTCATCGTTCCCGAGGGCGGCCGCAACGGCCGCGGGGTGCGCGAGAAGGTGAAGGACGGCTGGCTCTACGAGATCGCCCAGTGGTTCCCGCGCGCGGCCGTGTACGACGACATCAACGGCTGGCAGAACGTGCAGTTCTACGGGCAGGGCGAGTTCTATCTCGAGTTCGGCAACTATGATGTGAGCATCACCGTCCCGCACGACCACATCGTGCGCGCGACCGGCGCGCTCATGAATCCGCTGCAGACCATGACGGCCACGCAGCGCGCGCGCCTGGCGACGGCGCTGGCCGGCGACACGGCCGTGTTCATCATCAAGGCCGATGAGGTCGGCACGCCGGCTGCGCGTCCGGCCGGCACCGCGCCGATCACCTGGCGCTTCAAGGCCGACAACGTGCGCGACTTCGCGTGGGCGTCGAGCAAGACGTACGTGTGGGATGCGGCCGGTTTCCGCTATAAGCCCGGCAGCCGCGTGATCGAACTGCACTCGGTGTATCCGCGCGACGCGATGCCGCTGTGGGACAAGATCAGCACCAAGGCGATCCGACAGACCATTATCACCTATGGCCGCCTCGCGTTCGAGTACCCGTACCCGCAGGCGAGCAACGTCCATGGCCCGGTGTTCGGCATGGAGTATCCGATGATCGCGTTCTGCGGTGCCCGTCCGCGGCCCGACGGGACGTACGACAAGTCGCTCGAGTACGCCCTGGCGTCGGTGACCATCCATGAAGTGGGGCACAATTGGTTCCCGATGATCGTCGCCAGCGACGAGCGGCGCTGGACCTGGATGGACGAAGGCCTGAACTCGTTCCTCGAGTACTACGGTTCGCTCGACTTCGACAAGTCGTGGCCGCAAGGGATCATGCGGGGCCCCGCGAAGAACCTCACGAACTACATGCGCACACCGAACCAGGTGCCGCTCATGACGGAATCTGACGCCATCTACACGAACTTCGGCAACAACGGCTACTCCAAGCCGGCGACCGGCCTCGTGATGCTGCGCGAGCACGTCCTGGGCGAGGAGACCTTCGATCGCGCGTTCCGCGAGTACTCGCAGAAGTGGATGTTCAAGCATCCGCAGCCGGCCGACTTCTTCCGCTCGCTGGTCCAAGGCGCGGGCGAAGAAGCCAACTGGTTCTGGCGCGGGTGGTTCTACACGACCTACGCCAACGACCAGGCCGTGACCGCGGTGGAGACGCAGTCCGCCAAGGAGCTCATCGGCTCGGACGCGCGTGGGGCCAACTACCATCGCTTCACGTTCCAGCAGCAGGCCGGTCTCGTGATGCCGCTGCACTTCGAAGTCACGTACGAGGACGGCACCAAGGAGACCATCAAGCTCCCCGCCGACATCTGGCGCAATAACGAGAAGGAGTTCGTCTACGGTTACTTCTCCAACAAGACGGTGACGCAGGTGGTGGTCGATCCCGCGGAGGCGTTCGTCGATATCAATCGCGCGAACAACGTGTGGAAGGCGCCGCCGAAGCCGATCTCGTGAGCCGGTTCTCGGCTCGTGGTCGGTGGCTCATCATCCTCGCCGTTGCGGCGGGGATGATGGGCAACGGCTCCGTGTCGGTCGACGCTGCGCGCGCAGCGACCGGCTCGGAGCCTCGGCACGACACGCACGTCTCGCACACACGATTGATCCTCGACGGCAAGAGCGTCGTGGCGCGCGTGCGCGTGTTCCATGATGATCTGGAGAAGGCCCTGCACCGCAGCGTCGCCCGCGATGCGGCGACGCAGACTGCGTTCACCCAGTATCTCGAATCGCACTTCCTCGTGCGCGCGGACGGCGTGAAGCTGTCCTGCCGCATCGAGGAGCAGGATGCGGATGCCGACCCCAGCGGGGAGAAGGTGTGGTGGGCGATCGTGCAATGCGACGCGGCCAAGCCCATCCGCACGTTAGGCCTCGTGCACTCGCTGTTCTTCGAGGTGTATCGCGACCAGCAGAACCTCGTGACCGTGATCAAGGCGCCGGAGGATGAGCGGCGGGCGCTCTACTTTCACACCGGCGATGTGAAGGAGCAGACGGTGCGCTTCTAACCGTCGCGTCCGTTCAACGACACGCGGCGTTCGCGGCTCCCTTCGGCGACAGCCGTGCCGGCACCCGCTTCACCGTCGCATGCACCTCCCACTCCTGTGCCGCGACCGCTGCATACGTCTTCCCATCGGTGGACGCGTCGAACACCGCGCGCAGGCATCGCGTCTTCACCGGCGCGAACTCCACCCGATTGAACGCGTGCAAGTTCGTCGTGTACTGCGCTGTCGCCGAGACCGACCGCCACGCACCACCCTCGAAGTACTCCAGCCGCCACGCGCGCGGCGCCGTCACCCCGATCGCCGCGCCAGGCGGCTGATCGCCCCAGAAGTAGATCCGCGACGCGTGGATTGTCACGGGCTCAGCCCACTGGTACATCACCCACTGCTGCGGCGGATTCTTCGGTGTCCACGTCGCCCACATATCCGGTGGCAGCGGCGAGGGCCGCACTTTGCCGTCGTTGAGCGCGCGCAGCCAGTACTGCACCGGCACCGGCGCGTTCGATGCGGTCACTCGCGCATGTGAGGCGATGTTGCTGATGGGCGTCGCATCGAACACCGGTCCGCCCGTAGGAATCACCTTCTTGATCCGCGCCGGCGTCGCGGCATCGTCCCACTCGAGCCGATCGATCGCCACCGAGCGACGGAAGTGTCCGCCACCGATCGCATCAGCGGTGTGATACGCGAGGTACCAAGCGCCATTGAACTCCGCGATGCCGGGATGCGACGTGGTGGAGGAGACCGGATCGAGGAACACCCCGCGATACGTCCACGGTCCCAGCGGCGACGACGCGGTCCCGTACGCGAGACATGCGTAGTACACGGCCTCGGTGCACTCGGAGTCCGGCCCCGCCTTGTTCGCGGCGTACGCGAGGTAGTACGTCCCGTTCCGATTGAACAGCCAAGGCGCCTCGAAGAACCCGTCGAGCGAGGTGACGTCGACCGGCGCGCCCTTGAACGTCAGCATGTCGCGCTCGAGCTCGACGCCTTTCAGCTTGCCGAAGGTCCCCCAATACAGGAACACGCGGCGATCGTCATCGACGAGCACGGTGGGGTCGATGTTCTGGATGGTGTTCGCCACCGGATACGACTGCGAGACGATCGGTCCGGACGGATGTGCGTCGGTCCACGGACCGGTGGGCGACGCAGAGACCGCGACGCCGATCGCGAAGCGATCCCGATCCGAGGTCGTTGCCTGCACCACCGGCGCATACATATAGAAGCGCCCGTCCACCCCACGCACGATCTGCGCGGCGTACGCACGCCCAGGCATCGCCCAGCGGAACACATCCTCCGGTCGCACGAAGTGCGGCGTGTGCGACCACGGCCCGCGCATGGGATCCGCACGTGTCGCGAGCATCTGCCATTCGGGCATCACGAAATCGTTCTGTCCCACCCGCGCCACATCGCGACCGGTCAGAAGGTACAACGTGCCATCGACGACCAGCGGCGCCGGATCACTCGTGTAGTCTGTACTGTCCCGCAGGATCGGATTGCGCGCTGGCGTCTGCGGCAACCGCGCGCATCCTCCCGCGACGAGTGCGCCATAGATCACGAGGGTACCGCGAAGGAATCCACGCATAGGTCCCCTAGTATAGCACCGCCCGGTAGTACGCCGTTCGTGCGATAGGGACGGTCGCGGCGCACACCTAGGTTCCGCATGTGCCCCACGCGACGCCTCGGATTGACCAGACCCCTGAGGGACTCCTCGTCGCGCTGGCCGGCACATGGCGTCTCAGCGAGAGCACGCCGCGATTCGACGCGGTGCTGGGCGCGATGCAGGACACACGGTCAGAGGCGACGCCACAAGCGGAGCCGACGCCGGATCACCCTGCGGCACGCACGCTCGGCTTCGACAGCAGTGCGCTGCTCACGTGGGACAGCAGTCTCCTGATCTTCCTCCGCCAAGGACAAACGTTCTGCGACCTGCACTCCTGCCGGTTCGATGCGACGGGACTCCCGGCGCAGGTCAGCGCCCTCCTCGCGCTGGCGACGGTCGTGCCCGAGCGCGCCGCCGAGCCGGTCGCGCCTGCGCTTTCGGCGGTGGCGCGATTCGGCGTCGCCGGAATCGCGACGTGGGACTCCTTCCGCGATGGCATCACCTTCCTCGGCGAGACGGCGGACAGCTTGCGCCGACTCCTCAGCGGAAAGGTGCGATTCCAATGGCGCGCGTTCTGGGTGGTGGTGCAGTCCAACAGCTCCGGCGCACTGCCCATCGTCACGCTCATCGCGCTGTTGGTCGGCGTGATCATCGCCTTCCTCGGCGTGGTCGTGCTCGAACAGTTCGGCGCGGGCTACTACGTCTCCTACCTGGTCGGCTATGGCATGCTGCGTGAGATGGGAGCACTCATGACCGGCATCATCATCGCCGGCCGTACCGGCGCGGGCTTCGCGGCGGAGATCGGCAGCATGAAGATCACCGAGGAACTCGACGCCTACGCCACACTCGGCATCTCCACGGTCGACCATCTCGTCCTACCGCGGGTGCTCGGCCTGTTCGTGATGTTGCCGTTGCTCGCGGTGTACGCCGATGTTGTCGGCATCTTCGGTGGCCTGGCGGTGTCGGTGGCGCTGCTCGATCTCACGCCGACGCAGTTCTTCGGCGGGATGTTGACCGCGGTCAGCCTCTCAGACGCACTTCTCGGCGTCTTCAAGGCGACGATCTACGGCGCGCTCATCGGGTTCGCCGGTTGCATGCACGGTCTCCGGACCGGCTCCGACGCGAGCGCGGTCGGACGCGCCGCGACGTCGGCGGTGGTGTTGGGCATCACGCTGATCATCATCGCGAACGCGATCGTCGATTGGCTCGCTGCGCTGTGGCACATATGATCTCGAGTGCTTCCCTTGTGCCCAGTGTACCTGCGGCGCCGGCCGTCGAAGTGAGACACCTCACCATGCGATACGACCAACGCATCATCATGCAGGATCTCTCGTTCAGCATCGCGCCGGGCGAGGTCTTCGTGATCATGGGGGGCAGTGGCAGTGGCAAGAGCACCCTGCTCCGTCACCTCATCGGCCTCAAGCAGTCACCCGAGGGAAGCGTGCGAATCCACGGGGACGACCTCGGACTCGCGGACGCGGCCGGGCGGCGTCGCATCCTGAGCCGGATCGGCGTGCTCTACCAGGCGGGCGCCCTCTGGAGCGGCCTCACCCTCGCCGAGAACGTCGCGTTGCCGCTCAAGGAACTCTCCGACCTTGCCCCGGCCGCGATCGCGGAGATCGTCGCGCTCAAGCTCGCACTGGTGGGTCTGCAAGGGTCGGCGGACTTCTATCCCGCCGAGATCAGCGGCGGCATGCGTAAACGTGCAGCACTCGCGCGGGCCATCGCGCTCGACCCCGACGTGCTGTTCTTCGATGAACCTTCGTCCGGACTCGACCCGATCAGCGCGAGCCGACTCGACGACCTCATCCTCGCCATCGCCGAGAGCCTCGGGACCACCATCGTCGTGGTGAGTCACGACCTCGCCAGCATCTTCCGCATCGCCGACCGCACGCTGTTCCTCGACATCTCCACCCGCACCATGACGGCGCTCGGTGCACCTGCCGCGCTGCGCGACGCTCCACCTAATGATGAGGTCCGTCGGTTCCTCACGCGTGACAGCGGGAGCCGCACATGAGTCGGCGCGCGAACCCCACGGCGATCGGGCTCTTCCTGATCGGCGTCATCGTGCTGGTGGTGTCCGGCGTCGCCGTGCTCGCCTCGGCGACGTGGTTTCAGAAGCGGAGCACGTTCGTGAGCTTCTTCGGCGAATCGATCAACGGGCTCGAGATCGGCGCACCGGTGAAGTTCCAAGGGGTGCCGATCGGCAGCGTCACTGCACTGCACATCCAGATCGATCGCTCCGGCAAGACGTTCCAGGTCCCGGTGCAGTACGAAGTCGATCTCCGCATGCTCGAGACGCTAAGCGGCACGTTCGTCAATCTCGCCGACCCCGCCGTCCTTCGTGAGCAGATCGCGGACGGTCTCCGCGTGCGCCTGCAGATGGAGAGCATCGTGACCGGCCTGTTGTACCTCGAGGTGAGCTACGACGCCGACGCCAAGCCGCCGGAGCTTGAGCCACGCGCCACCAATTGGCCCGAGTTGCCCACGACGCCCTCGCTCATGGCCGCGCTTGGGACCGGCGCGGGGAGTGTCGTCGCGGATGTGGTGAAGGTGCTGTTCCGTGTGAACAGCATCTTGGAGGAGGTCGACATGGCGGGCATCAACACCGCGGTAGTGAAGACCGCGCAGTCGGTCCAGCGGCTCGTCGAAACGCCGGAGATCCGCGAGGCTCTCGTGCGGCTGCCGCTCACCGCCGCACAGGTCACGCGCACGATGGCGTCGGTCGAACGACTCGCCCTCACCGCGGACAGCGCGGTCGGCCCGATCGCCATCCAGGCCGAGCGCGCGACCACCGAGCTCGCCAACACGAGGCAGGTGCTCCGCACCACACTCGAAGAGGCGCAAGGCATCCTCTCCACGGACTCGGGAATCGGGTACGAGTTGCAGGCCGTCCTGCAGAGCCTGCGACAAGCCGCCGACGCACTGCAGCTGTTGACGACATCGCTGGAACAGAACCCGGACATCCTGCTGCGCGGCAAGAAGCCGCCGGAGAAGAAGCCATGAGGCCCGCCGTCACACGCGTCGCACTCGCAATCGTCCTGCTCGGCCTCGCGGTGAGTGGGTGCTTCCGTCTCGCACGTCGATCACCCGCAGTAAAGTCCTATGTCCTCGGCGGCGCCAACTTCGGCGAGACGGCGGGTGCGCACTCGGACTCCAGTCGCGTGGCCCTCGGTCTGCGCCGTTTGGATCTCGCGCCGTATCTCAGCACGCTGGGCATCGTCGTCCGCCGCGCGGACAATGAGATCATCACCACCGGCTTCCATCGCTGGGCTGAGGGCCCGAGTGTCGGCGTGAATCGCGCCGTGGCCGGGTACCTCGCGATGGCTCCCGAGGTCCGGTCGGTCGACGTCGCGCCGTGGCCGATCCGCTCGACTCACGACTATCTCATCCAACTTCACGTCTCGCGGCTCGAGGGCATCGAGTCCGAGGTCGGCGCGCTTCGCGGCGAATCCCGCCTGCTCGCGCGTTGGGAGATCGTGCGCCCGTCGGACGGCGCCCTGGTCGGGCGTGGCGTCACGGACGCACGCGAGCGCGACTGGGTCGTCGACGACTATGCCGGGCTCGTCGCCCGACTTGACCGGGGCCTCGCCGCAGTGGCACGCGATATCGTCTCATGCATCGGGCGGGTCGATTCGACCAAGACGGTCGACTGTTCGATGCGTTGACCCACGCCTCGCATACCTCCCTCCCACCTGGAACCCGTTCGATGGCCCAGCGCAGACGCCGCACCCGCAAGGAACCGGACGCCCCGACCGGCCCGCTCAAGCACGTGCTCGAACGCAGCACGGACGTCCAGGAGCAGATCGAAGAAGCGGCGGCGGACCTGGCGAACGTAATCGAGACGCGCGAACAGATCGAGCGCCAGTTGGCGCGCAGTCAGATCGCACTGCACGCGAGCCGCGTCCACGAACGCCGCGCGCGTCACGATGCCCTGCACGACTCCATCACCGGGCTGCCGAACCTCGCCTTGTTCAAGGACCGCCTCGAGCGAGCCCTTGCGCAAGCGAACCGCCACGAGTGGAAATGTGCGGTGATGTTCCTCGACCTCGATCGGTTCAAGCAGGTGAACGACACACACGGGCATGACGTCGGAGACAGCATACTCCGCCTCGTCGCCGATCGCCTGCGTGCGTTCGTCCGCGACGGCGACACGGTCGGTCGCCGGATCGGTGATGAGTTCCTCTACCTCATGACCGAACCGACGGACCGTGCCACGGTCGAGGTGATGGCGACGCGGCTCGCGGCGATGCTCGCCGAGCCGGCGACGATCGGTACCGTGACCCTCAGCGTGTCGGTCAGCGTCGGGGTCGCCGTCTACCCCGACGATGCGAGCACGGCAGTCGAACTGCTGACCAAGGCCGATCATGCGATGTACGACCACAAGCGGCGCGCTGGACCGGAGCACGCGTGATCGCGCCGTTCACGCCGAGAGGGCGCCCTTCAGGAAGCGGAGCGTCACGAGTCGCGGGGGTTTCCCAACATCGTTCGCGTGCCACCACTCATGCAAGCGCGCCAATCGTAACCCGCTCGACTCGGCCGCGGTGATGTAGTCGGAGAGATGATGCAGGTACGCCGGGACACGCACCTCATCTCCATCTGCCGCTTGGAAGTGCGCCTGACCGCCAAGGTACTGCCGTGCCGGGTGCAACTCCGTGAGCAATACCTCGCCACCGTCACGACAGGCGGCGGCCGCGTGCGCGAGGACCGGCGCCAGGTCGCGCACATGTTCCAACACGAGATTGAAGCTGACCACATCGGCGACGCCGTGCTCGACCGGCCAGGGCGCGTGGAGATCATGCAGCACGAACGCTACGTTGGTCGCGCCGGTACGCGCGCGCGCCTTCGCCAGCATCTCGCGCGAGAAGTCGAGCGCGACCAGCTCCTCCGCGTGCGCCGCGAAGAACTCGCTGTTCTTGCCCGTCCCGCACCCGGCTTCGATGAAGCGTCGCACGTGCAGCGACGCAAACAGCTGCCGCATCACGTCCGCGTCGAGATCGCGCGTGCGATTCGCGTCACTGTCGTAGGTCGGCGCCCAGCGGTTGTATGCGTCGTCGATAGACATGACAGGTGGGAATGCGCGCAGCCGGACCGCCGGGCGCGGTGAGGGATAGTCGGAAAATAGCCGCTTGCGCGGGACCGCATCACCGCGTCACATTCCCGGCGGCGCCATGGAGCGCCTCCGGTCCGCGGAAAGGGCTGCGCCCATCCTGGTTCGATCGTGACACGCCACCCCGCCCTCTTCGGGCCGATGGTGCGGACGCCGGCCATAACGAAGGAGGCGTCCCATGGCTTCACCGTTCACGCGCGCGCTGCCGCCGCGCGCCAGTCTCGCCCAGCAGAAGACACTCGCCCGCGAGTTGCTCGAGGCATTCCGCGCCGAGCACGCCGAAGCGATGGCGCGGGTTCGCGCCGTCCTGCCCGACAAGGCCCGCATCGTCCTCGCGGACGCGCAGTTCGTCATCGCCCGCGAGTACGGTTTCCACGACTGGAGCGCGCTCAAGCAGCACATCGATGCGCTCACACGCGCCGCGCGCGGTCCGCATGAACGCCTGCACGACGCGATGGCGCGACGCGACGCCGCCGAGGTCCGTCGACTCTTCGAGGCGCACGCGGAGTTCCGTCCGTTCATCAATGCGCCGCTCTTCCCGTTCAACGCGCCGGCGATCGTGCACTGCGCCAACGACGCGGCGATGACCGAGGTGCTGCTCGCGTTCGGTGCAGATCCGAACGCGCGCAGCGCGTGGTGGGCGGGCGGCTTCCACGCTCTGCATGTCGCCACGGGCGCGGCGGCGGAAACACTCCTCGCCGCGGGCGCGATCCCCGATGCCTGCGCGGCGGCGCACCTCGATCGCGTCGATCTGCTCGCGCAGATTCTCAAGAAGGACCCCACGCGTGTGCATGAGCGCGGTGGTGATGGGCAGACCCCGTTGCACTTCGCAGAATCGGTTGCTGCCATCGACCTGCTGCTCGCCACCGGAGCCGATATCGATGCGCGCGACGTCGACCATCGCGCGTCACCTGCCGAGTGGATGCTCGCACGGGCGCAGGGCGCGGGGCGGTACCGTCTCGCGGAGTACCTCGTCGAGCGGGGTGCGAGCAGCGACATCTTCCTCGCCGCCGCCCTCGGGC
>JADYYN010000038.1 GCA_020853635.1 Gemmatimonadaceae bacterium | reverse complement strand
GGTGCGCGCCGCGGGATGGGCGCCGGCGCAGGCGGACATCACGGTGATCGCGGAGACGCCGAAGGTGGGGCCGCACCGGCCCGCCATCCGCGAGCGACTCGCCGCGGCGATGGGCATTGCGCCCGACAACGTGATGATCAAGGGAAAGACCAACGAGGGGATGGGCTGGATCGGCCATGGCGAGGGCCTGGCCTGCATCGCGGTCGCCACGCTCTCGCGCGTCGCGCGAGACTAGCATGGACGCTCTCCTCGGCTGGCTCTCGGGCGTCCCGCTCGGGGGGCTCTACCTCCTCATCTTCCTCGCGTCGCTCATCGAGGGCGTGATCCCGCTCATGCCAGGTGACCTGGCCGCGGCGCTGCTGGCGTTCTACGCGGCGCGTTCGGGGGGGATGCTCGCGCCGACGATCGCGGCGGTCACGGCGGGGAGCGTGCTCGGCGCGATCCTCATGTGGTGGATCGGTCGGCGCTTCGGCGCGGAATGGGTGGCCAAGCGGATCGCGAAGCTCAAGTTCGCGGGCGGGGAGGAGAAGATCGAGGCGGCGGAGCACCGGGTGGAGGATGCGTACAAGCAGTACGGCTGGGTGGCGCTGTTCGTGAGCCGGTTCCTTCCCGGCATTCGCGCCGTGGTACCTGCGGTGGCAGGTGCTTTGCGCGTGCCGTTCTGGGAGATCGCGGTCATCTTCACCGTCGCATCCGGGCTGTGGTATGGGGTGATCAGTTGGATCGCGTTCCGGGTTGGGGAGGACTGGGCGACGGTGCGGCACACCCTGGAAGTGGTCGCGAGGGATGTGGGGCTTGGGGCTGTTGTTGCGGCGCTGGTGCTCGTGTTCTTCGGGTGGCGGATGTGGAAGAAGCGGAGAGCGGTTCGCGCGGCGGCGAAGGCGGACCCGCCGCACGGGCCGACATTGTAAACTGCGAGGAGCGAAGAGCGAGGTTGAAGAGCGAGGAGCGAGGGTTCAAGTAGAAGTATCAAAGTGAAATTGAAGGGGAGGGGGGAGGGCCTGTGCGGATTTCTGTGTGTGAGACCGGTTCCGTGTCAGGTGCGATCGGTGAAGCGCGTGCCAAAGAGCATGGCGAGAAATGGCATGGCGGCTTGCCAGGTGGGACTCGCGCGCCGCCACTTCGTGGTGATGTTGCGGAGCGCGAGGTACAGGAGCTTGGTCGCCGCCTCGTCCGTCGGGAAGTGGCCACGCGTCTTCACGATCTTGCGGAGCTGCATGTGCAGGCTCTCGATCGCGTTGGTCGTGTAGAGGAGCCGGCGCACATCTGGGGGATAGGCGAAGACCGGCGCGACGTGCGGCCAGTGTCGACGCCAGAGGGTCGCGATCGCCGGATACTTCGTGCCGGTGGGACTCGCGGCGAACGCGTCCAGCGCGTCGACGGCGGCGGGTTCCGTCGGCGCGCGGTAGATCGCGCGGAGCGCACTCGCCGCCGCCTTGCGCTCCTTCCAGTTGACGAGCGCGAGGCTCTGCCGCACGAGGTGGACGACGCAGTGATGCACTTGGGCCTGCGGGAAGACCGTGGTGATCGCGTCCGGGAAGCCCACGAGTCCGTCGACCAGAGCCACCAGGATATCGTCGACGCCGCGGCTCTTGAGCTCGGTCATCACGCGGAGCCAGAAGCCCGCGCCCTCGGTCTGCTCGATCCAGAGGCCGAGCACGTCCTTCTGGCCGTCGCGGTCGACGCCGAGCGCGAGATAGACCGCCTTGTTTCGCACGATGCCCTCGTCGCGGATCTTCACGCGCAGGGCATCGAAGATCACGACGGGATACACGCGGTCGAGCGGCCGCTGCTGCCACGCGGTGACCTCGTCCATCACTTCGGCCGTGACGCTGCTGATCACGCTCGGCGCGACCTCGACTTGGTAGAGCTGTTCCAGATGCGCCTGGATCTCGCGTACCGAGACGCCCCGCGCGTAGAGCGAGAGCACGTTCGCGTCGAACTGCGGGAGCCGCCGCACGCCGGTCGGCACGAGCTGCGGCCGGAAACTCCCGTCCCGGTCGCGCGGGATCTCGAGCGGCACCGCGCCGGTATCGGTCAGCACCGTCTTCGGCGTGGTGCCGTTGCGGTGATTCGTCTGCCCCTCCGGCTTCGCGTCGCCCGGCGCGTACCCCAGATGGGCCGACAGCTCGCCGGCCAGCATGCGCTCCGCCAGGCGCTTCTGGATCGCCCGCATCAGGACGACGAAGTCCTCGGGCGACTTCGCGTCCCCAATCAGCGCGTCGAGCGTGCTGGGATCAAACTCAGGGAAATCCTTCGCCTTGGCCATCTCCCCTCCTCAGGGTGAGTATGGCCCCACACACAGAAAACCGGATAGGCCCGAGGGGGAGGGTCCTCAGCTTCAGCTTCAACTTCAACCTGGCACTTTCCACTGGCTTCTCGATTCTCGCTCTTCAACCTCGCTCCTCGCTCCTCGCTTCACTACCCATGCCCGATCCCGTAGACATCCCGCGCGCTTTCCTTCTTGAGCGGTTCGATGAGTTCCTGTCGCTCGAACAGGGGAGCAGCGAGCGCACCAATGAGGCGTACGGGCGCGACCTCGCGCGGCTTGCCACGTGGGCGGTGGTGAAAGGGGTGCGCGAGCCGCAGGGGATCTCGCCGGCGCACCTGCGCGAGTATGTCTACCACCTCAAGGATCTCGGGCTTGCGCCGAGCAGCATTCGGCGCGGGATGAGTGCGGTGCGGACGTGGTATCGATTCCTGCTCGCCGAAGGGGTGGTGACCAAGGATCCGAGCGAGCAGCTGGAGACGCCGCGGAAGTGGCGGACGCTGCCGGAGGTGCTCACGGCGGATGAGGTGGATCGCATCATCGGGGCGATCTCGCTCGATGAGCCACTCGCGTTTCGTGACCGCGCGATGCTCGAGCTGGCCTACGGCGCGGGGCTACGGGTGAGCGAGTGGATCGGCATCCTCGCGAAGGACGTGCTGCTCGAGGACCTCGTGGTGCGGGTGCTCGGGAAGGGCGGGAAGGAGCGGATGGTGCCGATCGGGCGGAAGGCGGCCGGGGCGCTCGCCATGTACGTGCGCGAGCTGCGGCCGCGGCTGGAGAAGGGGGAAGGGGAGGGGCATCTCTTTCTCAATGCGCGCGGGCAGCCGCTTTCGCGGATGGGGGCTTGGAAGATCCTGCGGAAGTACGTGGATCTCTCCGGGGTGACCAAGACGGTGACGCCGCATACGCTGCGGCATTCGTTCGCGACGCACCTTTTGGAAGGCGGGGCGGATTTGCGGGCGGTGCAGGAGATGTTGGGGCATGCGGATATCTCTACCACGCAGATCTATACGCATGTGGACCGCGAGCATCTGCGGCAGGTCCACAAACAGTTCCATCCGCGGGGGTAACTGCGAGGAGCGAAGAGCGAGGTTGAAGAGCGAGGAGCGAGAGGTCAATGTGAAGTGTCAAGGTGAAAGTGAGGGGGAGGGGGAGGGTCCTCAGTTTCACCCTCACCTTCCACTTGGACCTTTCCTCTGGTCTCTCGCTTCTCGCTCTTCACCCTCGCTCTTCGCTCCTCGTAGTTACGATCCCATCCATGCTCCTCGTCATCGACAACTACGACTCCTTCACCTACAACCTCGTCCAGTACTTCGGCGAGCTGGGTGAGGACCCGATGGTAGTGCGGAACGACGCCATCACGCTCGACGCCATCGCGGCGCTCGGGCCGGAGGCGATCGTGCTCGGGCCGGGGCCGGGGGTGCCGGCGGATGCGGGGATCACGATTCCAGTCATCAAGCGGTTCGGTTCGTCAGTGCCCATCCTTGGCGTGTGTCTCGGGCATCAGGCGATCGGTGAGGCGTACGGGGGGAAGGTGATCCGTGCGCCGCGCGGGGTGATGCATGGGAAGACGTCGCGGATCCATCATGACGGGCGTGATCTCTTCGAGGGCGTGTCGGATCCGCTCGAGGTGATGCGGTATCACTCGCTTGTGGTCGAACACGGCTCGCTGCCTTCTGTTCTCCAAGCGACCGCGGTGGCGCTCGATGACCCGACGGAGATCCATGCGCTGCGGCATCGCGCGCATCCGGTCCATGGCGTACAGT
>JADYYN010000037.1 GCA_020853635.1 Gemmatimonadaceae bacterium | reverse complement strand
GCGCGGCCAGATCTCCAGGAAGGTCTGGTTCACGGCGTCCTTCGCGCGGTGGTGATCGAGGAGCCGTTCGGCGTGGATGACCAGCGGCGTGAAGAGCCGCCGATAGATGTCGTTGACCTGGCGGACGTTCTCGCCGTCGGTCGGTGGCGCCGGTGGAGGCACGACGGCCACCAGTGCGGTGCCTCCTCCGGGTGCGGTCCTCTCGCGTGACGTTCGCATGCGGGCGGGGGTTGAGGTCGTGGAATGGTCTGGCGGAGGCGTGTTGTGGAGTGCCTCTACTCCTACATCCGTTCTGGAGGCCGAAAACAATTACGGCCAATTCGGCGGAGTGGGGCGGTCAATCCGGCGTAATTGTTTTCGCCCCTCAAAACGGATACAGAGATAGGGGCAATCAGGACGATCGGCGTGAGTCACCGCCGACGGAGCCCAAGCCGCGGGCGGAGAAGGTGGTGCAGGTCTCCGCGGGTCGCGAGGGGAGGGCAGGCTGCGGGGAGGCGCGTGAGGACAACCGCGACTCGAAATCAGCGAATTGAGACTCGCGCGCTCCGTATCGGAACTCGCACGCCGCTCGACGAGTCTCGCACCCGAAGGATCGACCGCCGCACCTGATGCGCTGAGTCACGCGCACTGCGACGCGAGTCGAGCGGGGAATGCATCGCGTGTCGCAGGCGGAGCACCGAGTGCAGCGCAGTCAGGGGTGATCGCTGCGCGCGATGCGCCGGGTCTCGCGGAGGACGCATCGAATGCCGCACGTCGTGTGGCGACTGGAGCGGACACCGAGGCGAGCGCCGCGTCGGCCGAGGTGAGTGCAGCAACCCATGCGGTGCGTGCAGCGCACAAGGAGGTGAACGCAGCAGGCGTGAGATCGAATGCAGCAGGCGCGATGGCGAATGCAGCAAGCACGGCGGCGGATGCAGCAACCGCGATGGCGAATGCAGCAAGCACGGCGGCGAACGCCGCAAGCGCTGCGGCGAATGCAGCAGGCACGGCGGCGAATGCAGCAGGCTCGGCGGCGAATGCAGCAGGCTCGGCGGCGGATGCAGCAGGCTCGGCGGCGAATGCAGCAGGCTTGGCATCGACTGCAGCAGGTCCGGCATCGATCGCCGCAAGGTCAGGACCGAGTCCAGCAGTGGTTCCAGTGAATCGCGCAGTGCAGTGGCTCGAAAGTGTACGGCCGCCCGTGACGGACGCGCACGGGCAGGAACCCCGGGGCCGGATCGCGTCCAACCACATCCATAGGAGGGAGGGCTGTATGAACCAGGTGCACAAGAAGCTGATGGACACGCTCGTGCGAGTGCGGTCGTTCACGGACGCGAATCCGGTGCAGGGCTCGCCGTCGTTCGCGAGCGCGCGGGCGATGCTCGACGACGTGGTGCAGCGGCTCCGCGACCACGCGCAAGCGCAGGTGACGGGGCAGGAGTTGCGCCGAGCGGAGGTGCAGCGGCAGAAGGATCAGAGCTCGGTGCTGATCGACCATCACATCCGGCCGATCGTGGCGATCGCGCGGTCGCAGATCGCGCCGCAGTCGGACGTGGGACTCCCGGCGGCGCTGCGGATGCCGCGGCTCCCGCTGAGTCCGACGAGGATGCTGGCGGTGTGCGACGGCATGGTGGAGGCCGCGCGGCCGTTCGAGGCGGTGTTCGTCGCGAACGGGTTGGCGGCCGACTTCCTCGCCCGGTTCACGGCGGCGCGCGACACGCTGGAGCGGGTGATGGGGGGGAAGGCGACGCAGGTGAGCACGCACATGGCAGCGAGTGCCGGCGTGAAGGCGGAGATCGTGCGCGGGCGTCGGGCGCTGGAGCGGCTGGACGCGGAGGTGCGCGGGGCGTTCCGTGGCAACGTCGGGTTGCTGCGCGCGTGGCGCGGGGCCAAGCGGTTGCACTACAAGCCCGGCACGTCGGGTCCGCGCGCGGCGGCGAGCGAGGTGACGCCGGTGGCTCCGGCGACGCCGGTGGCCGCGCCGGTGGCCGCACCGGTGCTGGCGGAGGCGGCATGAATCGCGGCGGCGGAGTTCACACGACGCCCGTGGAGGGCGGCGCTGGGTGGGTGAACCAGTGCGACGGCTGCGTGGTGTCGCGGCACCGGCTGAAGCGGGTGGCGGTCGTGGCGGGTCGCGCGGCGGCCAAGGCGCGGAAGGTGGAGCACACGATCCATCGGCTGGATGGGCGGATCGGGGAGAAGAGCTCGTATGGGCGGGATCCGTATCCGCCGCGGGACGGGCGGTAGTCGCTCGAAGGACCACCACACGACAACGGAGGCTGGATGCCGGAGCAGAAGAGCAGGGCTGGTGAGCTGGCGCGGAGGCCCCACTCGCCGAAGGGCGGCCGCGCGCTGTTCGGTGCGGCGATGGCGATCGTGGGGGCGCTGGCGGCGGTGAGCCCGACCAACGCTCTGCTAGTGGCGCTGGGGGAGGCGGTGCCGCGGCTGGCGGAGGCGCTGCCGCCGGTGATCACGGCGTGCGGGGCGATCCTGGCGGCGGTGAGTGAGCCGCCGGAGGTGGGGCGGAGGTAGGCTGAAGGATGGAGGATGAAAGTGGGGGCCACCGGCGGACGCGTCGGTGGCCCCTTCGTTCACCGGATGCCGGCGATTCGGCATGTGGCTCTTGAAGCGGCGGATCAGGCGGCGGCGTTCGTCTCAGGGTACGGAGACTACGGAGATCCCGGGGCGATTCACGTGCGCGGGGGCTCGTCGCTCAGGATATCCGTTGCCGAAGGCTGCGCCCGGTTGCACACTTGTGTCGACCGCGCGGGCACGCGCCCGCCGCATCCTGCAATCCGATTCTTGGGGAGTTCGATTGACCGGTCGATCCATCCGCATCTTCATGCCCGACGGCTCTCCCACCGGCCTCCGGATGGCCGAGGTCGGCATGTCCACGGTGAAGGCCGTTGCCTGCTCGCGAACTTCACTGGATCAACTCGACAAGCGCGCAGAGGCTCGTCGCACGGGAGTCTATATCCTCGTCGGGTTGGACCCGAATATCGCGGGACGCACGGCGATCTATGTCGGAGAGGGCGACGTCGTCTTCGATCGCATCGTAAGTCACGACAAGGATGAGACGAAGGACTTCTTCGAGAGGATCATCCTTTTCGTGTCGAAGGATGAGAACCTCACGAAGGCACATGTACGCTGGCTCGAGGCGCGATTGATTCAGATGGCCCACGCGGCCAATCGTGCTACAGTCATGAACGCCAACGGTCCGACCGGCGGCAATCTCCCGGAGGCGGATGCCGCCGAGATGAGTGAGTTCCTCGTGCAGGCCGTGCTGCTCGCGGCGACGCTCGGCCTCAATGCATTCGAAGCGGCGAGTGCGGCCGCTGTCGGCTCGGCGCCAGATGCTCCTTCGTACGAGGTTCAGCTGAAGGGCGAAGGATACAATGCGACCGCCGTCCTTGCAGAAGGCGAGGTGATCGTGCGCAAGGGCTCGGTCGCGCGCACCTACGAGGCCCCCTCACTCAACGCGAATAGCGTGGCGCTTCGAGCCGAGCTCAAGGCGAGCGGCGTGCTCGAGGTGACGCCCGGCGGCCTGCTCTTCAAGCAGGACTATGCGTTCGGATCACCGAGTGGAGCGGCGCAGGTGGTCTATGGTGCCAGCGTGAACGGCTGGGACGCCTGGAAGTTCGCATCCGGAAAGACGCTGCAGTCAGTTCGCGACGGTCTCACGAAGACTTCTCCCGCCAGCCAGTAGCTGTCCTGATTCGTGGTTCCCACGTCAGCCCTCACACCACACATCGCCGATGCCAGCGAGGCGCGGTAGCCAGAAGTGGATCCAAGTCGCGGTGAACGAGCGCCCTGAGGTGCTCCGCCGTGCGCTACAAGCCGCCGGCGCAGTCGCCCCGCGCGCCACCATCTCTTGGGTCTCTCCGCTCGCCGACCGATACGCCGAGTATCGCGATGAGGCATTCCTCCAGAAGCTCGGCCTGGAGCTCAAGGCGCGTCCGCTGTCGAGCTTCTGGCCGGCACGCGGGCCAGTGTGGGACGGACTCGCTCGAACGTCGGACGACGAGTACGTGCTCGTCGAGGCCAAGGCGCACATCGCGGAGATGGTCTCGCCGGCGTCGAAGGCATCACCCGCATCACTCGCCAAGATCGAGCGCGCGCTGAAGGAGACGCGAGACGCCCTGGCTCCGAAGACGACCATCAGCTGGTCGGGCACGTTCTATCAGATCACGAACCGCCTGGCGCACCTCTACCTGCTGCGCACGCTCAATCGGATCAATGCGCGCCTGGTCTTCCTGTACTTCGTGGGCGACGAGGACGTTGGTGGCCCCGTTTCTCGCGCGGAGTGGGATGGCGCCATCCGCGTGACGGAGGCATACCTGGGTGTCGGCCGCCACAGGCTGAGTTCGTTCGTGCACCACGCGTTCATCGACGTAAAGGAGCTGGGCGCGTGAGGGGAGGTGCACCCACCAGAGAGCACATCTGCATTCGCCTCCCCCAATGGGTCGCCGGTACCCGGGAGCGGCCTGAGGTCGGCGTCTTCACTCAGGTGGCCGCACGTAGGCGACCGGCGCCGTGGAACCAGGTGGGTGTGGGCGAGACCGTCTGGATGAAGTGGAGCGCAGGGCCAGTTGTCGCGAGGGCCGTGATCCAGGGGATCCGGCAGCTTCCTGATTGTTCGCCGGAACTCCTTCGGACCGCCGTTATGGGTTTCGGCTTGGCCGGCCGGGAGCGATACTGGAGCGAGCTTCCCCCGCGGTTCCACGCTCTCGCGATCTATCTTCGGGACGAGGAGTGGCTTCAGGAGCCACTCGTGGTGACTGGCCGCAGCCACAGGGCGAGCTGGATCGTCTTTCCCGACCGGAAGGCGCGGGAACGTTGGATGATAGCGCCGAAGGTGCTCAAGCACGCGGAATCACGTGATTCTCGGGGCGCGCGCACCGCAAGTACCTCTCAAAGATTCCTCGTCTTTCGTCGCGACGGCTACACCTGCCAGTACTGCGGCCGTCGCGCGCCGGACGTCGAACTGCACGCGGATCACGTCGTCGCTTGGTCCCGCGGCGGCAAGACCGTCCTCGAGAATCTTCGAACGGCGTGCAGCAGTTGCAATCTCGGGAAGGGCGCGCATGCTCCTTAGGAGGGAAAGCGATGCCACGCTCCCGGCGGTGTTCACGATACCGAGCGGGCGAGGTCTGCGTTGGCGCGAGTCCTAGTGGTCTGCAGCGTTCACAATCCTCGGCGCGCCTCGCCCAAGGAGTTGGAATGGCTGCTGGGTCGCCTCAAGCCCGAGGTTCTCTTTCTCGAGCATCCCGCGTCCGCCTTGAACTCTTTTCGAGACCTGTCCTGCGGCACTCTCGAGTCGGCGGCAGCGATGAGTTATCTGAGAAGCCACGATGCGGAGTTGGTGCCGGTCGACATCGACGTGGATGAGTATGAATGCCCGGCGTCGGAGCTCAAAGAACTCTTCGATGAGATGTTCATGAGATGCGCGGAAGTCAGTGGCCGCTTCGCGGCATTGGAGGCGATCCACTCCTTCGAAACGGAAAGGGGAGGTTTCGCGTATCTGAACTCGCCGGTAGGCTGGCAGTACGTGAGCGAGCTGGCGCAGGAGCTCCGCACGGTCGTGGCGCTCTCCAGCGAGCCGCGGCTCGCGGAGCTGTACGGGCTCTGGGAGCGCACGAATGACAGGCGGGAATGGTCCATGCTCGCTGGTGTGAATGCGTTCGCCCGCCGGGCGTCGTTCAACAGCGCAGTGTTGCTCGTAGGCGCGGCACATCGGCCGTCACTGATGGAGAAGGTGAGGCAGGGGGGTGGAGAGGACGATGCTCGGGTGGTCTGGGATTTCAAGTGGGAGCTCGATGCAACGTAGATGCGCCTCGAGACGAAGTTGCGCCGCGGGTCCTCCGCAATGCGAAGACGCTCTGGCAGCGCGAGTACGTACGCCGATGGACATCGATCGCGATTCAACGGATGGGGACATCAGACATGCTAAAGCCGATGCGATCGTCGCCTGTGTCAAGAAGTCTGGTCCCGCTAGCCTGCGCATTCGCGCTGAGTATCTGCGCGTGCGGCAAGGGCGCCGACACTATCGACGGAGCAGGCGGCGTCCAAGCCGACCGAGCGCTGAACGGCGC
>JADYYN010000036.1 GCA_020853635.1 Gemmatimonadaceae bacterium | reverse complement strand
TCCCCCGGCTTCTGGAACAACGTCTCGCAGTGCTGCGGCAACTGCGGCGTGAGCGAGTACTTCGTGGCGCGGCACGGGCTCGCGCGCGATGCGGCGGCGCTCGCGTTCGCGGAGCGCGTGGCGCGGGACACGATCGCGCGCGGGACGAAGGACGGGGAAGGGATGAAGTGGGTGCAGGCGGAGAATCGCACTTCGCCGGATGCGATGGTGGCGCAGACGGGGCTGATGCAGGGGGCGGCGGGGGTGGGGCTCGCGATGCTGCATCTGGATGGGGCGATCCAAGGGCGCAGGCGGGCGGTGGTGTTGCCGGATGATCCGTTCGTATGAGGAATGCACCTGCAGCGCTCCTAGTCGTCGTGCTCTCGGGATGTGCTGCGCAACAGCGCCATCCGATCGACGACGCGCTTCATCCGCAACTGGCTGCCGACTCTACATGGGTCGTCGCACGAGCGGTCACGTACGTGAACGCGATAACGGTCGCCCAAGGCTATCCGTCAGGAATGGACCGGCGATTCAGGGTCACTGAGTTCGTGCGTTCAGAGTCAGAGACTAGACTCTGGCTGCGTCCCGTCCCAATGATGCTGGGCGGCGGCGTGCATGTTGCCGTGCTGAAGGACGGCAGGGTGCGGGTACTCGAATGGACGCAGTGATCAACATCCGTGGCTTCGAGTCGGCGACAGTTGCCGACGTTATCAGACCAGCGGGAGGTGTGCAGATGCTCAAGCTGGCTGCCGTGCTAGCGGCGATGCATGCGCTCCTTACCGGCGTCGTACTATCGCGTTCGCGCTCCGGCCCTCGTCGGTCGGGAGCTCCTCGCTCGAGGGAGTCGCGCTATGCAGCATGATCTCGTCGATGGGCCTCGTCACGCTGGGAAGCATGCTTTGGCACTCCAATCGCTTCTGGGCGTGGCCAGGCATTGTGCCAATCAGCGCGAGGAGCGGGCGACTTCGGAGCGAGATGCGACTGGGAACCGCGGCGGCGGGCATTGCTGTGGCTCTGCTCATCGCACTTCAACGACAGGCGATGGCACTGGCGATGCAGCTACGACTCACGTACCTGATCGCCGGAGTCCTCATCGTCGGTGCGTCGAGTTGGACGCTGGCGTACTGCCTGTGCGGATGGCGCGTGTTGCGGTCACATCCGCCGGCGTGGTCTGTGGATCTTCGTGCCGGACACAAGTCAGCTGGGCAGTGTGGGACGTCCCGTTCGCAGGAACGAAAAGAGGTGAAGTGCCCTCTCGCGCCAAGCCAGAAGAGAACACGTGACAAGGCAGTCTGACTGGACTCCATTCGCGCAGAAGGTGACCTTCTAGGCGGACTAGCGGGTTCAGCATGTACCCCGACCTTTGCGACTTCGCGGGCTCTCGCACCTCCCGGTAGGCGTAATCGTCGGATCAACGGAGAGCCTGCCGATGAGAGCGCTCAGACCGATCGGAATCGCCGCGCTCGCACTGCTTCTTGCCAGCTGCGCGACGAGAGCGCGCCCCAACCTCTTTCATGTGCCATATCCGCACCTCTTCGATGACTCGACGTGGGTGGCGGCGCGTGCCGTCAGCTTCGTTCGATTCATGGGAGTGAGTGACGGATATCCGAATCAACTGGATGCGGACTACGTCGTAGGTGAATACGCGAAGAGCGCTGATCGAGTACGAGTCCGTTTGGATCCTCGACCGAGCGGACTTGGAGGGCGCGTGACGCTGGAGTTACTTCGTACCGGAGCGATCCGGGTGCTCAGTCGCGAACAGTAGATCCAGGCGATCTCACCTGTCCCAGGCTCGAAGCCAAGTTCACCGGATTATCGACTCGACGACCACGACTCGTGGCGTGTGACCTGATGCCAGAGGCATCGAGTGAGGGAAAATGGATGACGTGAAGGGTTACTCACGACGTTTCGTTCGTCGAATGCTCGTGTTCATCGCATGTGCGGCGTCGGTGTCTTGGGTGATAGACACGCTGAACGCACGAGAGTCGCGCATCGAATGGATGCTCTACACCGTCGCTAGCATCGCGCTGCTGATTGCGGCGGTGAACCTAGTTGCGCAGTTCCGCGACTCGAGTCGTAAGGCACGCTGATGCAGGTGCTGAGTGACATCATTCAGTGCACGAAGTGAGGAGGTGCCAATGACACCGAGACGCGGGAGGGCTCTTCGTCTTGCGAGTATTCTCACACTCGCACATTCATTCGCCTCGCTGATTCTTGCTGTTCTGGTGCTTGTCGCGCCTTCGCTTGCGGCAGGCCGGGCGTTGAGCGCGATCTTCACCGTGGCGGCCGTTGGCGGCATCATCACTCTCGCGGGAAGTGCTACCATGCACTCGACGGTCTTCTGGGAGTGGGAGGGCCTTCTGCGCACCGAGAGGACCAGAAGAAGCGCCTTCGTCGCACTGACGGTGGCTATCATCGCAGCGACCGTCGCCTCACTGACACTGCTGGTGCTATACGGTGCACCCGGTCAACCGGAGGCTGTGCGTGCGAGTGCGTTGTTCACTCTGGTAGTTCTTCCGGGGATCAACGCGTTCTACGCGCTCTGTGGTTGGCGCGCTCTTCGGTCGGCGCGCCCAGAGTGGTACATCGCCGGCGAGTAAGCGAACGGGCCGAGAGCAAGGCGTCTGATTCGGAAGTTCCGCTCCTCGGGCTTCGACGCGGTCACGGTCGATGCCGCCTACGGGACTTCCTGCTGTTAATCACAGTCATGGCATACTTGGGGTTGAGCAATCTTGCGACCACGGCCTTTTGGCAGCCGGACTGTCAGCCGAGGGTCGGCCCACCGACGACGATCGTGATTCAAGCTCCGGCCCTCGCACCGATTGACAGTGGTTCCAAGCCGACAGACATGCTTCCGCCACCATGCGACCCATGGACAATGTGAGCGACACCTTGACGAAGACGCTCATGGAGCGGACGTGACCTCTAGGCTCTGCCTTCGAGTGCGCCGAGTAGTCATGTTGCAGCAATCGAGGATCCGGCGGGCGATCTGGGTGGTTCCGTCTAGGTTGCGGGTGCCCGTGGGAGAGCTAGGCAGCCTAGGAATACCCGTTCTCGATGCCAGCTCGGGAAGCCCCGCTGTGCAGTCGAGCCTTGACGCGGTCGTGGATGCGGTACGCGTGCTGGAGGAGGCGTGCCCAACGCATCACCGCTGGCTGAAGCGAACCGTGCGGCAAATCGTGCTTGTGCCACCGATGCCTGCACTGGCGGCGTTCGACCGATTCGGTGGCGGCATCGAAGTGAACTGCGAGATCGGTGCAAAGTGGGACATCGCGGCCGTGGCGGCGGTACTGGTGCACGAAGCCACGCACGCGAGGATTGCGAGTCTGGGGGTCGAAGCGTCCTCCTCCCGACTCGACGAACTGCGTGGCAGAATCGAGCGACGATGTGTGCGCGAGCAGCTGGCGGCCCTTCGGCGAATCGCGCCCGAGCATCCGCTCGTCGAATGGTCCCAGAGGATCCTCGCTGATGAGACCAACGACGCGATGGTTCCGTCCGAAGGGGAGAGGCGCGTCATGCTGCGACGCACTTATCACAGACTGCGAACGGCGGGGGCACCTCGGTGGCTGTCGAGGTTCGCCGTCTCCGTGTTCGACTCACGAAAGCGGCGGTCTGGATGACGTTGATGGCTGGTCGCGGGGCGGCGCGGTCGGATTAGCGATGATGAAGCGGCCCCTCGCGCACAGCGCGAGGGGCCGCGTCACCTCGTCAGGGCGAATGAACGCTCAGTCGCGCACAGCGCGAGGGGCCGCTTCACATCGTCAGGGCGAATGAACGCTCAGCCGCGCACAGCCCTCACCACCGCCCCCGCCGTGATCCCATACTCCTCATACAACTTCTGATACGGCGCACTCGCCCCGAACGTCTCGATCCCCACGATCACGCCGTCGGTCCCGACCCACCGGTGCCACGACATGGGATGCGCCGCCTCGATCGCCAC
>JADYYN010000035.1 GCA_020853635.1 Gemmatimonadaceae bacterium | reverse complement strand
GGGACACACGGGACACACGGGACACACGGGACACACGGGACACACGGGACACACGGGACACAGGGTTCACAGGGTTCACGGGGGGCTGGATCGGGTGCGCGTGGGAGTAGTTCTGCGTGTGGCTGGACTTCTTTTTGAGAACAACACGCGAGGCGGGGGCGGTCCCTGCGGTCTCCTGTGCCCCCTGTGACCCTGTGGTGAAACCCGTTCCCCAGACCACAAGACTTTTCCCCTCCAACCCCTTAAATTGGAACCAGCACGACCGCGGGGCGTTAGCTCAGCTGGGAGAGCACCTGCTTTGCAAGCAGGGGGTCGCCGGTTCGATCCCGGCACGCTCCATTCCGATCACATCAACACTGCGAACATGTCCAACGTGACGCCCGCCGTCGGCTCCGCCGCGCCAGACTTCACCATCGATGCGACGAACGGGGAGAAGGTCACCCTCTCCGCATTCAAGGGAAAGCAGAACGTACTCCTGGCGTTCTTCCCGCTCGCGTTCACCGGGACGTGCACCGCCGAGATGTGCGCGTTCACCGATGACTACGCGGCCTTCACCGGCAAGGATGTCGCGGTCGTGCCGATCAGCGTCGACGCCGTCCCGTCGCTGAAGGAGTTCAAGGCGAAGTACCAGATGTCCGTCGATCTCGCCTCGGACTTCCGTCGCGACGTCGCGCGCGCCTACGGCGTGCTCATCGAAGAGCGCTTCTTCTCCAACCGCGCCTACTTCCTCATCGACAAGGCCGGCATCATCCGCTGGTCGTTCGTCGAAGCCAACCCGAGCACCCGGCGCGAGAACGCCGAGATCCTCGCGGAGATTGCGAAGCTCGGATGACAGATGCTGGATGGCGGATGGCAGAGTGATGCGGGATGCGGGACACGTGAACAGCGGGGGGACACCGGCCAAACCGATGTCCCCCCGCTTCGCTCTTCCTTACACCTCCCACCTCCCACCTCACACCTTCACTTCGATCTTCTTCGCCTTGGGCACCTCCGCCTTCGGCACCCGCACCGTCAGCACCCCGTGCGTGTACTGCGCCTCGATCTTGTCCTCCGCCACCTGCGCCGGCAGCTGGAAGCTGCGGCGGAACGCACCCTGCGAACGCTCCACGATGTGCCAGCGTCCCACCGTGCTCTCGCGCGCCTCGCTGCGGCGCTCACCGCGCACCGAGAGCACACCCTGATCGGCGGTGACCTCCACCGTCTCAGGTGACACGCCGGGCAACTCCAGGTCGAACAGATACGCCTGCTCATCCTCACGCACGTCCGCGGCGGGCGTCCACGCCACCATCGGCTGATTCGTACGGCCGAACGTATCCTCGAGGATGCGGTCCATCTCGCGGCGCAGGGTGAAGAGCGGGGTCAACGTCGTGCGATACACCATGGGAAGACTCCTCCAGATAGTATGGATTGGTGTGGGCTGTCTGACGGCGACCACTCCCGTGGCCGCACGCCATCCCATCGCGCATCAGGCATGCCGCGCCGGATGCGCCAGAGCGACCACCTCACAGCCGTTGACCCTGCCGACTCGACCGTCGCACTGTCACCCTGACACGCTCTGAGTCCCGCTCACCTTGTCCCCCCTCCGGGCGGCCGGTAGCTTCACCGCCATGGTCCCCCACGCCCGTGTCTGACCACTCCTACGCCACCGAGTCCGCCGACGAGCGCGCCACACGCGCGCTCGGCACGCTCGCGGCCATCAGTGCGGAGCTGGCCTCGGCGCGGCCGTTGGAGGCGATCATCGACCGCATCCTCGGCACCATCACCTCCGTCACCGATGCGGCCGAAGTCGGGGTGTGGCTGCACACGCCCAATGGTATGACGCTGGCTTGGGGGCGCGGGACGCGCGTGCTCACCGAGCAGGAGATCCGGAACGGACTCCCCGGAGCGACCGAGAAGCAATCGCGCAGCGACCTGCGCCTCGAAGGCATCGTATTCGGTGAACGACGCGTCGGCGCTCTCGCGCTGCGCACCACGCGGATCCTCGAGCCCGAGGAACGCCTGCTGCTCAACGCGTTGGCCAATCTCCTCGCCCCCGAGCTCGCGCACGCCGAGCGCTCGCGTCAGCTCGAGGTGGAGGTGGCCTCCCGCACCGCAGAGATCGACCGCGGACGTCGCTTCATCGAGAAGGTGATCGACTCGTTGCCGCTCGGGCTCTACGTGATCGACCGCGAGTACCGCATCCAGAGCTGGAACCGCAAGCGCGAGACCGGCATGCAGGGTGTCTCACGCGAGGAAGCGATCGGGCGCACCATCTTCGAGATCCTGCATCGCCAGCCGAGCGACATGCTGCGGCGCGAGTTCGATCAAGTGTTCCAGAGCGGCCGCATGCAGGAATACCAGATGGAGAGCGCCGCGTCCGGAGAGCAGCGCACGTATCGCATCACCAAGATCCCCATGCGGCTCGGCGATGGTCCGGTCACCCACGTGATCACCATCGGCGAGGACGTCACCGACTGGCAGCAGGCGCAGGAGCGCTTCTCGCAGTCGGAGAAACTCGCCGCGATCGGACAGCTCGCCGCCGGCGTCATGCACGAGATCAACAATCCGCTGGCGACCATCGCGGCCTGTGCGGAGTCGTTGGGGTATCGGATCGAGGACCTCGAGAAGGCCGGCGCACCGGTGGCCAAGGAGACGCACGACTTCCTCGGCATCATCGAGAACGAGGTGGTGCGCTGCAAGCAGATCGTCGACGGCCTGCTCGACTTCAGCCGTCCCAAGCAGCCGCGCAAGGAACGCGTGAGCCTCAATGAGGTGGTGGAGCGCACGCTGTTCCTGCTCAAGCACCACGTCCGGTTCAAGCGGCTCACCGTGCAGACCAGTCTCGACCCGCTCATCGGCCGCGTGCCGCAGGCGAGCACCGAGCAGTTGGTGCAGGTCCTCATGGCGCTGTTGCTCAACGCCATGGACGCGATGAACGAGCGCGGCACGGTGCGCATCGTGACGCGACCTGGCGCGAGCATCCAAGAGGGCGCGATCATGGAAGTGATCGATTCCGGCCACGGCATCGCGCGCAGCGAGTTCACGAAGATCTTCGAGCCCTTCTATACGACCAAGGAACCGGGGCAGGGCACCGGGCTGGGACTCTCCATCTGTTACGGCATCGTGCAGGAACACGGTGGCCGTATCGAGGTCGACTCGACGCTCGGCCAAGGGAGCACCTTCCGCGTCGTCCTGCCGGTGGTGGAATCATGAAGGTTCTGGTGATCGAGGACGACCCGACGGTCGGGCAGTTCGTGAAGCGCGGGCTCGAGGAGCAGCGCTGGTCGGTGGATCTCGTCGCCGACGGCGAGGAGGGCGAGGCGCTGGCCAAGAGCCAACCCTACGATCTCGTGGTGCTCGACCTGCGCCTGCCGGGCCGATCCGGCCAGCAGGTGCTGCGCAATCTGCGCGCGCGGGGGTTCGAGAAGCCTGTGCTCGTGCTCACCGCGCAGGACGCCGTGGATGCCAAGGTGGAGACGCTGCGCGCCGGCGCCGACGACTATGTCACCAAACCGTTCGCATTCGAGGAACTGCTCGCCCGCGTGGAAGCGCTCGCGCGCCGTCCGCGGTCGATCGTGTCGCCGCGCCTCACGGTCGCCGACCTCGTGGTGGATCTGGATGCCCGTGAAGTGTCACGTGCCGGGCAGAAGATCGAGCTCACGCCCAAGGAGTTCCTCGTGCTCGAGTACCTCACGCGGCATGCGGGGCGCGTGTTGAGCCGTACGCTCATCACCGAGTATGCGTGGGGCTACCACTTCGACCCGGGCACCAACATCGTCGACGTGGTGATCAACCACCTGCGCAAGAAGATCGACGCGCCACACGACAAGAAGTTGATCTCGACCGTGCGCGGCGTGGGCTACGTGCTCAAGGGCTGAGGCCCCGCCGTGCGCACCATCCGTGGCCGTCTGACGTTCGCCTTCGCCATCGCGATGGGCGCGGCGCTGGTCCTCTTCGCCGGTATCGTGCTCTCCTCCAGCCGTCGGTCAGCGGAGCGTCGGATGCAGGCGCGCGTGCTCAACGCCGCGGAACTGGCGTCGCGTATCATCGAACAGGGCGGCACCGGTGTGTTCGGTGGGGTGATCGTCTCCGAAGGAGGGCAACCGAACCAACCGTTGCTCTCGCAGGGCATCCGGCGACTCCTGGGCGTGCTGCCCGGGTACCTGATCGTGAGCGACTCGCTGCGCGTGCTCTATGAGAGTCCCCCCGTGGAGCGACTCAGCGACCGCGATCGCTCGCGTCTGGCCCGGGCGAGCATCCAAGCCTTCTCGCCCGACAGTGCGGCCGGCTTCCTCACCATGGACTCCACGCGTTTGTTCGTGCGCATGCAGTTCGAGCGCAGCGACACACGCGCACCGAGCCTGCGGGTGCTCGCGGCGGAGAACGCGGATGCGCTGCAGCTCCATCGGCTCGACCTGTTCACGCCCATACTCGTCACGCTGCCGCTGATCTTTCTGCTGTCGGTGATCGTGGCGTGGGGGCTCTCCGGGGCGAACCTGCAGCCCGTGGACCGCCTGATCGACGACCTCGAGGCCATCCAGGACGGCCGCTCGCTGCACCGCCGACTGCCGGTGGAGAGCGACGAGAACGAACTCGACCGGATCGCCGAGAAGATCAACGCGATGATCGCGCGACTCGAGGGCTCGTTCGCCGGGCTGCGACGCTTCACCGCCGACGCGAGCCATGAGCTCAAGACGCCGCTCACCGTGCTCCGCGCCGACCTGGAGCGTGCGATGGGCTCGCCCAACGTCGCGTCGGACCAGTTGCCGGCCTTGGAGGAGGCGCTGGCCGAGACGGCGCGGATGGCGGACCTGGTGGATTCGCTGCTGACACTGGCGCGAGCCGACGAGGGGCGGTTCGACATCCATCGCGAGCGCGTGGACCTAGACGCGATGGTGCGGGACGTGGCCGACACGGCGTCGATGCTGGGCGAGGGGGCGGGGGTGACGGTCACGCTGGGCGAGGTGGTGCCGCTCGTGGTGCAGGGCGACCCAGTGCGGCTGCGGCAGCTGTTCCTGAACATCGTCACGAACGCGGTGAAGTACACCTCGCGTGCGGGCAGTGTGGCAATCTCGCTCGAGCAGCGCGGTACGGACGCGGCGTTCATCGTGCAGGACACCGGACTCGGCATCGCGGCGGCGGACCTGCCGTTCATCTTCGAACGGTTCTGGCGCGCGGACCGGGCGCGCTCCCGCGGTGGCGAGCGGGGCGGGTTCGGGCTCGGACTCGCGATCGCGCAGTGGATCGCGCATGCGCACGGCGGCGCGATCAATGTCGCGTCGCGGCTCGGACGCGGCACGACGTTCACGATCACCTTGCCCGCGACGCGCCAGCAGTAGAACGCGCGCCGTGACAATCCCGGGCCGCGTACCAGGGAATCGTCACCGAATCTTCATGGGATCGTGTGCGTTCCCGCAATCTCGTGTGGGTAGTATCGCACAAGCGCCGCATGGACCGTGTGCGGCGCACACTTGAGTGGTCCTGCGCTCCGTTAAGCGAAACTTAATGTTCGCCCGATTACGGGCCGGGACTGGTCGGGATAGGTTCAGGCACGGTCGACGCCCCGGACGATCAGCCCGGAGCGCCGTCACGCGACTTATCACTCTCTGGAGACGGACGCGTGTTCAATAACCTCATCGAGTCAAAGCCCCAGAAGCAGCGGTCTTTGGGCTCGACCATCTTCTCCCTCGTCGCTCACGGCGTTGTGATCACGCTGTCGGTGATTGCGACCAAGCAGGTCGGTGAAGCGGTGGCGGAAGAAGTGATGCAGAAGGTGGAGTTCGTCGAGATCAAGAAGGACGAGCCGCCTCCGCCCGATCAGCCGCCGCCGCCGCCCGATGTCGTGGCGCCGCCGCCGATCGCCAAGGGCTTCCAGGTGCTCACCGCGCCGGTGAACATCCCGGACGTGATCCCCGAGATCGACCTGTCGAAGAAGCTCACCAACGAAGCGGACTTCTCCGGCAAGGGTGTCGCCGGCGGTATCGCGTCTGGCGTGGTGGGTGGAACGCCTCAGGTGATCGACAACAACCAGACCTTCTTCGACTTCCAGGTGGAGAAGCCGGTGGCCCCGGTGCCCGGCACGGGCAACCCGCGCTATCCGGACATCCTGCGTTCGTCGAGCATCGAAGGCGAAGTCCTCGCGCAGTTCGTCGTCGACACGACGGGGCGCGTGGAAGTCTCGACCTTCAAGGTCATCCGCACCTCGCACGAACTCTTCTCGGCATCGGTCCGTCAGGCGCTGCCGAACATGCGGTTCCTTCCCGCCGAAGTCGGCGGTCGCAAGGTGAAGCAGCTCGTGCAGCAGCCGTTCGTCTTCGCTCTCCAGAAGTAACACCCGCCCCTTCCACTACGTACTACCTCAGGAGATTCGCCGTATGAACATGGACATTGGATACATCTTCGAGCATAGCCCGCCGTTCGCCAAGGGCATCTGGCTCGTACTCGCCATCATGTCGCTGTGGTCCCTCACGGTCGCGATCGGCAAGTGGTGGAATCTCCGCAAGGCCCAGAAGGAGACGTTGAAGTTCGCGCCCGAGTTCTCGCAGTTCCTCGAGGAAGACAACCTCGCCGAAGCGATCAATCTCGCGCAGTCGTACAAGAAGTCGCACGTCGCCCGCGTCCTCGGCGGCGCGCTTGACGAAGTCAAGCCGCTCATCCTCGATGGCTCGGTGACGGTCTCCGACATCAACTCGGCCGAGCGCGCGGTGGAGCGCAACATGCTCGTCGAGATCGTGTCGCTGAAGCGCGGCCTCGCCGTGCTCGCGACGGTGGGTTCGACCTCGCCGTTCGTCGGTCTCCTCGGCACGGTGTTCGGCATCATCAACGCCTTCGCCGCCATGGGCACCTCGGGCTCGACCGGCATCGCCGCCATCACGGTCGGTATCGCCGAAGCGCTCATCGCCACCGGCTTCGGCCTGCTCGTCGCCATCCCGGCCGTGTGGTTCTTCAACTACTTCCAGACCAAGATCGACAACCTGACCGCCGAGATGACGTACGTCTCCAAGGAGATGATCGACTATCTCATCAAGGGCGTGTCCGGTGAGTTCGGCCGCTCGCGCTTCACTCGTGAGTTCAGCACGAAGGCGCAGGCTGGTTCGGCTCCGATCTCGCAGTAATCGCCTCGAGAACCCCAGGAGGGTTTCGCGATGGGTATGTCAGTCAGCACGGGGCACGGCGTCAAGGCAGAGCCGAATGTCGTGCCCATGATCGACGTCATGCTGG
>JADYYN010000034.1 GCA_020853635.1 Gemmatimonadaceae bacterium | reverse complement strand
GGTCTTCTTCACCGTCCAGCAGGCGCAACAACTCACCCGGTCGTACCACGCGCAGGCCGAAACGCTCCGATCCGGCGAAGTCGCGGGTGTTGAAGGTCACGACAAAGTCGGCACCAGCCGCCACCGCGAGCTCAAGCACCATATCGTCGCCCGGGTCCCGGAGGGCCGGGCGCCACAGGAAGAAGATGGCCTGGTGGTACGCGACCGAGCAGACGAAATCCAGAACGTCATCAACGACGAACATCGGAAGACCTATGGTCGCAGCCTGTCGCCGAAGGACGTCTTCGTACTCGAAGACGAGCGGTACCGAGACGTAGACTTCGTAGCCCGGCGTCGCAGCCGCCAGTCGCTGGAGGAGCGCAAACGAGGCGCCCTGCCTCGAGCGAAGTGCGGCGACGAGAACATTTGTGTCCAGGACGACCCGCAGTGGCATACGGTATCGTATATGATACCAGATTCCTGATCAAGTGCTCCTTCTTGCTCGACACCCTCTACGCCAAACCAAAACCCCCCGCGTGGGGCACATAGCCCAACGCCGGGGGTGAAGGCTCAGCACCGAGTGGTCCGCTGGCTTAGCCCAGTCGCGCCTTGATCAGCTCCACGAAGTCAACCGGGCGCTGGGCGACGCCCATGCCGGCGGCCTTGAACGACTCGATCTTCTCAGCGGCCGTACCGGCCGAACCCGAGATGATCGCGCCTGCATGACCCATGCGGCGTCCCGGCGGAGCCGTCTGGCCGGCGATGAAGCCCACGACCGGCTTGGTCATGTGTTCCTTGATGAAGGTCGCGGCTTCCTGTTCGTCCGTCCCGCCAATCTCGCCCATCATCGCCACGGCCTTGGTCTTTGGATCCGCTTCGAAAGCGGCAAGGCAGTCGATGAAGTTGGTGCCGTTGATCGGGTCGCCACCGATACCCACGCAGGTGCTCTGGCCGATGCCGGCCTTGGTGAGCGCGTTGACGACTTCGTAGGTGAGCGTACCCGAGCGGCTCACGACACCCACCGGACCCGGCGCGCAGATGCGACCCGGAATGATGCCGACCTTGCTCTCGCCCGGCGTGATGAGACCCGGGCAGTTCGGCCCGATGAGCCGCACGCCCTTCTCCTTCACGAACGGATAGACCTTCGTCATGTCGAGCACCGGCACACCTTCGGTGATGCAGACCACGAGCTGCACGCCGGCGGCGGCCGCTTCCATGATCGCATCGGCCGCGAACGGCGGCGGCACATAGATCACGCTCGTGTTCGCACCGGTGGCCTTCACCGCATCGGCCACGGTGTTGAAGATCGGCACCGTGCCTTCGAACTTCTGGCCGCCCTTGCCCGGCGTGACGCCGGCCACGACCTGCGTGCCGTACTCCATCATCTGCTTCGCGTGGAAGGAGCCGTCGCGGCCCGTGATCCCCTGGATCACCAGCTTGGTGTTCTTGTCGATGAAGACGCTCATGCGGCCTTCCCTCCCTTCGCGAGCGCGACGGCCTTCTGCACCGCCTCGTCCATGTCGCTCGAGGCGGAGAAGCCGTTCTCCGTCAGGATCTTCATCGCGATCTCCTCATTGGTGCCCGTAAGACGGATCACGATCGGCACCTTGAGCGGGTTCGCCTTGGTCGCCGTCACGATGCCGTTGGCGACGTCGTCCGTGCGCGTGATGCCGCCGAAGATGTTGAACAGGATGGCCTTCACGTTCGGATCGGCGGTGATGATGCGCAGCGCGTAGACGACCTTCTCGGGGTTCGACGAACCGCCGATGTCGAGGAAGTTCGCGGGGTCGCCGCCGTAGTACTTCACCAGGTCCATCGTCGCCATCGCGAGGCCCGCGCCGTTCACCACGCAGCCGACGTTGCCGTCGAGCTTGATGAACGTGAGGTTCGCGTTGCGCGCATCGACTTCGCTCGGCTCTTCGCTGCTCTCGTCGCGCAGCGCGGCGATGGCGGGGAGACGATCGAGTTCGTTGTCGTCGATCACCATCTTGCCGTCGACCGCGACCAGCTCACCCTGCGGCGTGACGACGAGCGGGTTGATCTCGGCCAGCGAGCAACCGCTCGCCATGAACGCGGCGTAGAGCTGCTGCATGATCTTGCCGGCCGCACGCGCGAGCTTCACGTCGTCGTACAGGAAGAAGCCCATGCGCATCGCATCGTACGTGGGGAGTCCGTAGCGGACATCGACCGGCACGTAGAGGATCTTCTCGGGCGTCTCGGCAGCAACCTGCTCGATGTCGATGCCGCCGGCGGCGGACACCATGAACACCGGCTTCTTGGTCGCGCGGTCGACGATGATGCCCACGTAGGCCTCGCTGCCGATGTCGGCGGCAACGGTCACGAGCACCTTCTCGACGGTGAGCCCCTTGATCTGCATGCCGAGGATGGCCGTGGCCTTCTCCTTGGCGTCGGCGGGCGTCTTGCAGAACTTCACGCCACCGGCCTTACCGCGGCCACCAGCATGCACCTGCGCCTTCACCATCACGGCCGTGCCGTACTTCGTGGCGATCGCCTCGGCCTGAGCGGGGGTCGTTGCGACCTCGCCCGGCGGGATGTTCACGCCGTAGCCACGGAGGATCTCCTTGGCCTGATATTCGTGGATGTTCACGCGCGCTCCGAAAGGGGGGTGACTGACAGCCCCTAAACCTAGCGGAATCGACGAGTGGAGCGGTAGGACTCTAGGGGCGGACGCGGACGGTCGGGAGGAAGCTCGGCACACGTCGCGCGCGCACCCGCTGCTCGAACGCATAGGCGAGCTTGAGCAGCGTGCCCTCGCTCCAGGCCGTCCCCATGAACAGCAGCCCCACCGGCAAGCCCGCGACATCACCGGCCGGCACCGTCACCGCTGGATAGCCGGCGGCGGCCGCAACCACGAAGCTCCCGAGCTGCGTGTTGTCGCCGAGGAGCATGTCACTCAGCCATGCTGGCGTGGAGGCCGGCGCGACGATCGCGTCGAGTCGATGCGCACGCAGCGTCGCGTCGATCCCCTGCGTGCGCGCGAGCTGACGGACCAGCGTGAGAGCGCGTTGATAGTCCGGACTGGTCAGCGGCCCCTTCTGCTCCGCGTACTCGAAGGTCTCCTGACCGAACCACGCCAGCTCCTGATCGCTGTTCTGCACGTTGTACGCGATGAGCTCGCGCAGCGAATGGACCGGCATGCCGGGAGGCAACTTCTTGAGATACGCGTCGAGGGCGGCCTTGAGCTCGAATGACAGCACCTCGGCATCGAAGTCCCAGACTCCGGCGGCGGTCACGATGTCCGCGGGATCCACGACCGTCGCGCCGGCGGCGGCGATGGACTCCAGCGCCCGCTCGATGACGCGATCAGCGAGCAGACTCTGGCCGAAGAGATTCCGTGCGACGCCGATGCGCGCTCCGCGGAGTCCGTCGGGGTCGAGGAAGGCCGTGTAGTCGGTGGACTCGGGTCGGGCGGGATCGTTGGTGACCGGGTCGGCGGGGTCGGTGCCGGACAACACCGACAGCATGAGCGCCGCGTCACGCACCGTTCGGGTGATGGGCCCCGCCGTATCCTGCGTGATCGACACGGGGATGAGCCCATGCCGGCTCACCAGACCGACGGTCGGTCGCACGCCGACGACGCCGCAGAGCGATGCCGGATTGATGATCGACCCCATCGTCTCGGTGCCGACTGCGGCGACACAGAGATTCGCCGACACCGCGGCGGCGGTTCCCGAGCTCGAGCCCCCGGTGCTGCGATCGAGCGCGTACGGATTGCGCGTGAGTCGCCCACGCCCGCTCCAGCCTCCGATCGCCGCGCGGCCGCGGGCATTCGCCCACTCGCTCATGTTCGCCTTGCCGAGGATCACGGCCCCGGCGGCGCGCAACTTCGCCACGAGTGTCGCGTCCGCCGCGGCGATGTGTTCGGCGAGTGCCAGCGATCCCGCACTCGAATGCAGACGATCGCCCGTCTCGATGTTGTCCTTGAGCAGCACGGGCAGGCCGTGCAGCGGGCCGCGCGGGCCACGAGCCAGTAGCTCCTCGTCGAGCGCCGCGGCGATGGTCAGCGCGTCGGGATTCTTCTCGAGGATACTGTTGAGCGCCGGTCCGCCGGTATCGATGCGGTCGATCTCATCGAGATACCACCGCACCACTTCGCTCGACGTGAAGCGTCTGGCGCGGATGCCGGCGGCCAGTTCGGCGATGCTGCTCTCGGCGAACTCGGCGCGAGCGACGGTGGTGGTGGGTGCGGCGGGTCCGGCGGCGTCCGCAACGAGGTTGTGATACCACGCGGACGGAACCATGAGCGCGCCGAGCGACAATCCTCCCTGCTGGAGGAACGCACGGCGGCCGGAATCACGCGATTCAGACATGGGAACGGCGAGGGGGGTGTCAACGCGCATCGTGCGCGCCGACTCTGACCCATTTACGTACACCGCATGCCGTTCGTTAGGTTCAGCGTCTCAACAGCCGACCGAGCGCGTCGAGCGCCTCGCCGTACGCCCGCCAGTCGCCGCGCCGCTGCGCACGGAGCATCTGCTCGTACAGCATGAGCGCCTGCCCGCGGAATCGCTCACCGCTGTCGGTCGATCCGAGCGCGAGGCTCGACGCCCCGAGTGCCTGCCCCAGCGTCGCCCCGTGGCGGCGCTCGGCGCGACGCAACGTGGTCACGCCGAGCAGGCGCGGCGGGCCATCGGTGGGCCATTCGTAGAAACTCTGCACGAACAGGTTGCCCGTGGCCGTCGGGATCGCCTGGACGCGGCCACGGCGCGCGTTCGGCAGCGCACGCCCGAACCCGGCGTCGTCGGCCGTCTCCTGCAGGTTCTCGAGGATCGACTCCCAACTCTGGCCCGGTTCGGACGGCAGCAGAACGGTGCGCGGATTCACCCCGCCCACCGAGACGAGCAGTCCCACGACCTTCTCCTGCCCGAGCACCGGTACGCCCCAGCCGAGTGTGCCGTCCGGCGTGACCTGGAAGAGCGTGGGCGGACCGGGCGTGAGGTCCGCGTCGGCGTCGTCGATGCGCGCGAGCGAGCGGATGGGCACCGTATCGCCGGCGACGCCGGTGCGACCGAGCATCGCGCCCTGCACGAGCGTCCAATCCGTGGCAGGAGGCAGTGCGGTCGTCATCCATCGCGGTGCGTTCGCGCGGGAGACGAACAGCGAGGGGAAACGGGCCATCCACGCGCGCATCACGGGCTCCGGCGCATCGATCGCCAGGAGCGTCACACTGCCGGACTGGGCCTGCACCACGGCGGTCGCCGCATGATGCACGTAGTGCGCGGGCTCGCGTGCGAACAGTGTGCGCACGGCGAGCGGATACTCGCGTGCGCGCACGAACAGCTCGAACACCCAATACAGCGAATCGCCGCGCACGACCGGCGTGATCGTCTCCCCCGGGGTGAGGAAGGGGGCGACACGCGCCACGCGTTCGACGGCATCGCGATGCGTGACGATCCGCGGACGCGGCGCGATGGGGTCGAGGGCGAGCAGGCGCGGATTCTGCTGGTCCCACGCGTGCGCGAGCCGCTCGGCCCCCGATCCGAACGGCGGGGCGGCGAGACGACCGGCGGTATCGGCGACCAGCACGTAACGCGGCGCGCCGGGATACACGAGGATGCCGGAGAGCGCGTCGGCGGCGTCGACCAAGCCGGCGTCCGGCGCTCCCGCGTCGGCGGTGCTCGCGGAGAAGACATCCGCCGGCCAGCGCGCGCCGGCGGGTGCCTCCGGCGGTGCGCCGCGCAGCAGGAGCGCCTCGAGGTTGCTGCCGCTCACGCGCCAGCTGAACGCCGCCACGTCGGTGCCGCGGCGCTCCCGCGCCACGTAGCGCCTCAGGGCCGCCGGATCCCAACTGCTCGTGCGCCGCGCGAGGTCGGCGTCGGACATGAGCGGGAGCGGGAACGTGTCGGTCGTCGCGATGCGGTCCACTCCGTACGCGCGTCGCGTATAGAGGATCGACGCGTTCTGGTACGAGCGCCGGCGCGCCGGGGACTCCGCTGCGCTCTCGGCGAACGTCGGCAGGACGATGTGCGCGACCGGGCCGCCGATGAGCAACAGCGTGAGCAAGCCGAACGCCAATCGGGTCGCCCCGCGCCACGTGGCCAACGCGAACACGGCGGCGACGGGCAACGCGGCGAACGACGCGACGGCGAGGTACGGCAAGAGCACGCGATGGTCGACGACGCCGAACGGACGGGTCTCGAACACGTACCGCGTGTCGCCGCTCCCGACACTCAACAGACCGAACCGATCGAGGCGCCAATCCCACGCGACGAGAACGATCGCGAGGCCCACGAGCACCCCGAGATGCCGTCGCACCCAGGTCGAGACGTACAGCCCGCCGTCGCCCCAGCGCACGCTCGGCGTCGACAGATAGATCACGAGTACGATGATGGCGACCACCACATGCAGCGTCGTCATCAGGGCGAACATCCAGCGCTCGAACGGCAGCCACGTGACGTAGAACGACAGGTCGCGCTCGAGATAGGGTTCGATCTCGCCGAACGGCAGTGCGTTGAACGCGAGCGTGATCGCCGTCCAGTCGTGATCGACGGCCGCGAACAGTGCCGCGATCGCGAACGCGAGTCCGAACGCTCCGCCGGTGAGCCAGCTCGGGGGGACCTGCTCGCCGATCTCGAGGTTCCCTACCCGCCGCGGCAACACGAGGGAGATGATCGACCGCCGCACGGCGATGAGATTCGCGAGCGCCACCGCGAACGCACCGAGGAAGACGACGAGCCGGATGCTGCCCGACATCATGACCCGCGCACGCCACACGGCATCGGACCCCAACGCGCGGTGGAACGCCCAGTCCGCATAGACCCCTGCGACCCACCGCCCCACCAGGAGCGTGAGCGCCAGTCCCGCGACGAGCCAGAACAGGCCGCGCCGCGCAGTCACCTCAGTGCCCGGTGCCGGGCGTGACGTCGACGCCGCGCGCGACGAGCCAACCTTCGACCTCGCCGCGGATGCTCGCCAGCCGCTCCGGCGTGTCGGCTTCGAATCGCATCACGAGGATCGGCTGCGTGTTGGAGCTGCGGATGAGTCCCCAACCACCGTCGAACAGGATGCGCACGCCGTCGACATCGGAGACCTTGTAGCGCGACGCGAAGTGCTTCAGTGCCTCAGCAACGATCGACTCCTTCTTGTCGTCCGCGCAATCGATGCGCAGTTCTGGTGTGGAGACGAAGCGCGGCACATCGCTCAGCAGCTGCTCCACCGACCGTCCGGCGTCGGCGACGATGCGCATGAGGCGCGCGGCCGCATAGAGCGCATCATCGTGCCCGTAGAAGCCTTCGGAGAAGAACATGTGTCCCGACATCTCGCCGGCGATCGGCGCGTGCAACTCCTTCATCTTGTCCTTGATGAGCGAGTGCCCCGTCTTCCACATCACCGCCTTGCCACCGGCCTTCTCGATCCCATCGGCCAGCGCCTGCGAACACTTCACGTCGAAGATGATCGGTTGGCCCTTGCCCGTGCGCGCGAGCACATCGCGGGCATAGAGGAGCAACAGGTAGTCGCCCCAGATGATGGTGCCGTTGCCATCGACCAAGCCGATGCGGTCGGCGTCGCCGTCGAACCCGATGCCCATCTCGCTGCCGGTCTCGCGAACACTCGTGATGAGGTCCTGCAGGTTCTCGACGACGGTCGGGTCAGGATGGTGATTCGGGAACGTGCCGTCGCTCTCGGCGAACAGCATGGTGGCCTGCACGCCCAGCGCCTTGAAGAGCTGCGGGGCGACGACCGCACCGGCCCCGTTGCCGCAGTCGATCACCACCTTCATCGAGGTGGGGAGCGGACCGATGCGCGCGACGATGTCGGTGACGTAGCGATCGATCACCGCCTCGTGCGTGACCTTGCCCGCCCCACTCGGGAACGTGCCTCGCGCGATGAGATCACGCAGGTGCGTGATGCCTTCACCGTGCAGACTCCCGGTCCCGATGCAGCACTTGAAGCCGTTGTACTGCGGCGGATTGTGCGAGCCGGTGATCTGGATGCCCGCCACCACAGGAAGCTGATGCAGGCTCCAGTACAGGAGCGGCGTCGGTACCACGCCGATGTCGATGACGTCGAGGCCGGAGCTGGTGAGCCCCTTCACGAGCGCGTCGCGCAGGGCGTCACCGCTCGGGCGATTGTCGCGCCCCACCGCGACCGCGCCGCGCAGACCGCGTTCGGCGAGCAACACCGCGTAGCCGCGTCCGATCGCTTCGGCGGCTTCGACGGTGAGGTCCTTGCCGTAGATGCCGCGGATGTCGTACTGGCGGAAGATGCCGGGAGAGATCATCGGAAGGGTTCGGTCAGAGAGACGGGAGGATAGCCAACGGGGCGCCGACGAAGGCGCCCCGGGGGACCGCAACGGCCGCGCAGCCTAAATCTACTGCGGCAACCGCGGGCGGCCGATGTCGAGGGCCGCCGAATACGGGTAGAGCTTGAAGCCGTTGCTCCCTGCCACCTCGACCAGTCGCGAGGGGAACAGGCCGAGCGCGAGGATGAGCACCGCGGTCACGACCAGCACGGACCGGGTGAGGCCACCGACAGGCCCAGGCTCGCGCACGCCCTCGGGGCGCGTCTTCATGAACATCACGCGAACGATCTGCAGGTAGTAGCCCGCGGAGATCACCGACGTGAGCACGAGGATGACGGCCAGCGACGTGAGGCCGGCCGGCGACGAGATCGCCGCCTGCAGCACGTACCACTTGGCGAAGAACCCGACGCCACCGAACACCGGGAAGCCGAGCAGCGCGAGCAGGTACACGGACATGGCGACCGCCAGCCACGGACGGCTGTGCCACAACCCGTCATACTCGGCGATGGGCGCGTCGGTCTCAGAGCCCTGCAGCGTGGCCACCACCGCGAACGCGCCGAACGTCGCCAGCGTGTAGGCGAGCACGTAGAACGTGAACGCCGTGCTGGCGAGCGACGACGACGACGTCACCGCGACGAGCAGATAGCCGGTGTGCACGATGCTCGAGTAGGCCAGCATGCGCTGGATGTTCTTCTGCGACAGCGCGATGACGTTGCCGACGACCATGGTGATGACCGCGAGCCACCACGTGGCAAGGCCCCAGCCCTGGAAAGCGAAGTAGAACGCGTCGTACCAGATGCGGAAGAACGCCGCGAAGGCCGCCGTCTTGACCGTGGCCGCCATGAACGCGGAGATCGGCGTCGGCGCACCGTCGTACACGTCGGGCGCCCACATGTGGAACGGCACCGCCGCGACCTTGAAGCCCATGCCGACGAGCATGAGTCCGATGCCGATGAGCATCATCGGGTTGTTCACGAGATTGTGCTTCTGCACCGCGAGACCGATGTTCTCGATCTGTGTCTGACCGGTCGCCCCATACACCAGCGCGATGCCGTAGAGCAGGAACCCGGTCGCGAACGCGCCGAGCAAGAAGTACTTGAGCGACGCCTCGGCGGAGCGGGCGCTGCGGCGGTTCAAGCCGGCGAGCACATACACGGCCACCGACATGATCTCGATCCCGAGGAAGATGACCATGAGGTCACGTCCGGCGGCGAGGATCATCATGCCGGCCGCAGCGAACAACACCAGGACATGCGACTCCGGGTGCGTGATCCCGTCGCGGCGATTGTGTTCGATGGCCAGCGCGATGGTCCCGAGCGCGCCCAGCAGCACGACGATGTCGACGAGCCAGCGGAAGCCATCCACCGCGATGACGCCACCGGGTGAACCGGTCACGCCACGCATCATCATGTAGATCACCGCACCGATGGTGCCGACGATCAACGCCATCGCACCCTGGCCGACGAGCCGCTGGTGTTCGTCCGACTCCGGCTTCCACGCCGCCACGAGCATGAGGATCATCGCGCCGCCCATGAGCAACAGGTCCGGGAGGAGCGCGGCCATCAACTGGCTGGGGATATTGAGATCGAAGGTCATCTTAGCGTACCTGCTGTGCAGCGGCGGAGGCGGCCCGCGTGTTGATGAGCGTGGGGCTGGTCCGCGCGGCTTCGACGGAGCGCACCATGCGCGTCGCGGCGGCCTCGGTCTTGTTGAGCAAGGGCTTGGGGTACACGCCCAGCCAGACGATCGCGATGAGCAAAGGCGTCAACAGGCCGATCTCGCGCCAGTTGAGGTCCATGCCCTTGAGCGCTTCGTTCTCGGGCTTCACCAGCGGATTGTAGATGATCCGCTGCACCGCCCAGAGCAGATACGCGGCCGCGAAGATCACACTCGTCGCCGCGATGAGCGTGAAGTACGGCTGCGTGGGGAACGAACCGATCAGCACGAGGAACTCGCCGACGAAGCCGTTGGTCCCCGGCACGCCGATGGAGCTGAGTGCCACGATGGTAAGACAGACCGCGAAGATGGGCATCACCTTGGCGATGCCGCCGAAGTCCTCGATCTGTCGCGTGTGGCGGCGCTCGTAGATCATGCCGATGAGCAGGAACAGCGCGCCGGTCGAGATGCCGTGGCTGATGGTCACCACGAGCGCACCCTGCATCGACTCGACCGTCATCGCGAAAATGCCGAGCATGACGAAGCCCAAGTGCGACACCGACGAATACGCGACGAGCTTCTTGAAGTCCGGCTGCACCAGCGCGACCAGCGCGCCGTACACGATCCCGATCACCGCGAGCGAGAGCATCACCATGCGCACCGTCGGGTGCATGGCGATGTCCGGGAACAGCGGCACCGCGAACCGCACGAAGCCGAAGGTGCCCATCTTGAGCATGATCGCGGCCAGGATCACGGAGCCGGCGGTCGGGGCTTCCACGTGGGCATCGGGCAGCCACGTATGGAAGGGGAACATCGGCACCTTCACGGCGAACGCGAGTGCGAACGCGACGAAGAGCCAGAAGCCGCCCGGCACCGCCGCGGTGCGCGTCATCTGCAGCACGGCGTCGTAGCTGAAGTTCGGGCCCTGTCCCTGCCCCGCCATCAGGCCGAGGAAGATGATGGCCACGAGCATGAGCAACGAGCCGACCATCGTGTAGAGGAAGAACTTGAGACTCGCGTAGAGGCGGCGTTGACCGCCCCAGATGCCGATGATCAGATACATCGGCACGAGCATCACTTCCCACATCACGTAGAACAGCGCGAGGTCGAGCGCCATGAACACGCCGAGCATGCCCGTGGTGAGCACGAGCAGCAACGCGTAGTACGAGGACGTCTTCTCCCGGATGCTGGTCCAGCTGCCGAGCACCGCGAGCGGCATGAGCAGCGTGGTGAGCAGCACCAGCATGAGCGAGATGCCGTCGAGGCCGAGCGTGAAGCGCACGCCCCACTGCGGGATCCACGCCGCATCCACGTAGGCCTGCCAATCCGGCGAGCTCACATCGACCGACCACCAGAGACCGATCGAGAGCACCGCCTCGGCGAGGAAGATCCAGAGCGCGAGCGAGCGGGCCGAACGCATCGCGGCGTCGGCGTCACCCTTGTTGGAGGAGCCCTGCACGAGCAGCAGCAGCGCACCGATGAGCGGCAATCCGAGGAGTGCCGGGAGGATCCAGCTGTTGTATGCCATGCCGTCGAGGAACTGGGTCACGGTCTATAGTCTCAACGGAAGGAGAAGGCGGAGAGCACGCCGAGTACACCGATCAGCAAGACCCACGCGTAGGTGCCCACTCGACCACTCTGCAGCTGCGACCCCATCCATCCCGCGAAGCGGGCAAGCAGGGCCGTGCCGTTGACCATGAGACCATCGATGAGGCCGGTGTCGATCCCCTTCCACAGGAGCGTGCGGGAGACACCGAGCGTGGGCTGCACGACGGCCTTGTCGTAGCCCTCGTCCACGTACCACTTGTTGAGCAGCGTCTTCTCGATGCCGGTCTCAGGTACCGCATCCTTCGCGGGCACGAGCGCTTCGGGCTTGAGTCGCGTGTAGGCGATGGCGATGCCGATCACCGCAATCGCGACCGCAGTGCCGATGAGCACATACTCGGTGGAGTGCGACAGGTGCGCCGCTTCGCCGTGCGTCACGAGCAAGGTGCCCTGCCCGACCACCGGCTCCAGCCAGTGATGCAGGATCTCCTTGGGACCGAACGGGAAGACCAGCGGCAGGTTCACGAGGCCGCCGAGCGCCGAGAGCACACCGAGCACGATCAGCGGCGCGGTCATGATCATCGGCGCTTCCTTGAGGTGCGGCTGTTCCGCGCTGCCCGAGCGATTGGGCCCGTGGAACGTGTAGATCATCATGCGGGTCATGTAGACCGCGGTCATGAGCGCGGCCGCGAGGCCGAGCGCATACACGCCGTAGAGCACCACCGAGCCCGGGATACCGAGCCACGTGGCATCGGCGAGCGTGGAGCCGTGGGTGCGCGCGAACACCGAGGCGAGGATCTCGTCCTTGGAGAAGAAACCGGAGAAGGGCGGGATGCCGGCGATGGCCAGCGTCGCGATCCACATGAGCGCGGACGTGATGGGCATGTACTTCTTGAGCCCGCCCATGTTGCGCATGTCCTGCGCGTCCTCATGGTTGTGCGTCGCATGATACGCCTGGTGCATGGCGTAGATCACCGAGCCCGACCCGAGGAACAGGAGCGCCTTGAAGAACGCGTGCGTCATGAGGTGGAACACACCGGCCGTGTACGCACCGACGCCCACACCGACGAACATGTAGCCGAGCTGTGAGACCGTGGAGTACGCCAGCACCTTCTTGATGTCCCACTGCTTGAGGCCGATGGTCGCGGCGAACACCGCCGTGAGCGCACCGACGACAGCCACGGTGAGTTGCGCCGCCGGGGCCATCGCGAACAGCGTCGCGCTGCGGGCGATGAGGTACACACCCGCCGTCACCATCGTGGCCGCGTGGATGAGTGCGGAGACCGGCGTCGGGCCGGCCATGGCGTCTGGCAGCCACACGAACAGCGGGATCTGCGCCGACTTGCCTGTGGCGCCCAAGAACAGGAACAGGCAGATGGTCGTGGCCAATGCGCCACCCATCACCAGGTCGTTCGCCGCGGCCCCGACGCCCGTGTACGAGAGCGTGCCGAAGTTCGCGAACATCAGGAACATCGCCACGAGGAAGCCGAAGTCACCGATGCGATTGACGATGAACGCCTTCTTGCCCGCGTCGGCGTTGGCCTTCTCGCTGAACCAGAAGCCGATGAGCAGATAGGAGCAGAGCCCCACGCCTTCCCAGCCCACGAACATGAGCGGGTAGTTGGCGCCCATCACCAGCAGAAGCATGAAGAACACGAACAGGTTGAGATACGCGAAGTAGCGCGGGTATCCCGGGTCGTCCTGCATGTAGCCCACGCTGAAGATGTGGATCAGCGTGCCGATGCCGGTGATGATGAGGATCATCACCATGGAAAGCTGGTCGAGCTGGAACGCCACGTCGATCGAGAGGCTACCGGTGGGCATCCACTCGAAGAGCGTGAGCACGTAGGGCGCATGCATCTCGCCCACGGAGCGCATGGCGTTGAACACCAGCAGCGCGACGACGAACGAGAGGGCGAGGACGCCAGGGCCGATCAGCGAGACGAGCCCCGCCGCCGGATGGCGCTTGGCGTGGCCGTGGTCGTCGTGTGCGTCGTGCCCGTGTGCATCGGCGCCATGCGCGCCATGGCCATGGTCGTCGTGGCCGTGCCCGTGACCCGACGCGGATGGATCCGCCGGGCCCGGCGTGCCCGCCGCGCGCAGCGACAGGAAGCCATTGAGCAGGAAGCCCAGCAGCGGCAGCACCGGGATCAACCAGGCGAGCCGTGCGATAGTGTCAGCCAACGGGTGACCCGTGGTGGCGTGTTCGGTGGGGAGTTGCATCAGCCCTTCAGCAGGTTGATGTCCTCGAGATTCACCGACTGCCGGTGGCGGAAGATCGCGATGATGATCGCGAGCCCCACCGCAGCCTCAGCGGCGGCGACCGTCATCACGAAGATGACGAACACCTGCCCGGAGGCCCCGTACAGCTGGGAAAGAGCGACGAAGGACAGATTCACGGCGTTGAGCATGAGCTCGACGCACATGAAGATGATGATCGCATTGCGTCGGGTGAGCACACCGACGACACCGATCGTGAAGAGAAGCGCCGAGAGCGCGAGCGACTCAGCGAGCATCGGGAGTCCGCTTCTTGCCGATGACCACCGCTCCGACGATCGCCGTGAGCAGGAGCATCGAGGTGAGCTCGAACGCCAACAGGTGCTGCTTGAACAACGGCGCGGCGATAGGGCCGATCACGCCGCCGGGGCCGTCGATCCGCTGCGAGGCCTGCGCCGCCGCGAGCGTCAACTGCGCCGGGAACTCCGCCCGCCCCAACACCATCACTTCGGCGAGCAGCGCCAATCCGACCAATCCCGCCGTCAGCCGTCCCGCGTTGCCGCGAATGTCCGACATCTCGCTCGGATGCCCGAGGTTGAGCAACATGACCACGAACAAGAAGACCACCATGATCGCGCCCGCATACACGAGCACCTGGATCGCGCCGATGAACTGCGCGTCGAGGAGCACGTAGAGCGCGGCGAGACAGAACATCACGTTCACCAACCACATCGCGGCCGCCACCGGGCTCTTGCGCGTCACGAACAACAACGCGGAAGCCACGGCGATAAGACCGAAGAGGTAGAAGTGGAACGAATAGAACAGCGGATAGAACTCGTTGCCCATCGTCATTCCCCCCGCGGGTGTGCGGGATCCCAGAGCTCACTCACCGGATGTGTCTGCGCGGTGAGGCGCTCCAAGTCGTACACGAAGCGGGCGCGGTTGAACTCGGCGTTCTCGTAGTGCCGGCCCATGTGGATCGCTTCTTCCGGGCAGACTTCCTGGCAATAGCCGCAGAAGATGCAGCGGAACTCGTCAATCTCGAACACCAGCGGATAACGGTTCCCTTCCTCGTCCTCACCGGGCACGAGCTTGATGCAGTTCGCCGGGCACACCGTCGGGCAGAGACCGCAGGCGACACACTTCGCCTTGTCGTCCTCGGTGGTGAGCATGCGATGCGTCCCGCGCCAGCGCGGCGAGAGGTCCCACTTCTCTTCGGGGTACTGGATGGTCACCGCGTGCGGATCCACGAGGTGCTTGAGCGTGAGCGCCAACCCGCTCAGGGTCGCACGCACATAGCTCACCTCGCGGACCGGCCGCTGCATCACCTTCACATTGATCGTCATGAGCGGATCTCCCCGGGCGCCAAGGTCGCCCGGCTCTGTGCCACGCTGCGGAGGCGCGCGACGCGCTCCCGCTCGAGTCGCGAATACGCGGGACTGATCAGTCGGCCGCGGTCGAGGATGAAGAACAGCACACCAAGCAGCACGAAGTTGAGGCCCATCAACGCGCCCTTGAACGCCCACCCCGTGCGCGACACACCCGCGGCGTCGAGGGCGAGCAGCGCACTCGCCACCACCACGATGTACGCGAGGGCCACCGGCAGCATGAGCTTCCAGCCCAGCGACATCAGCTGGTCATAGCGGAAGCGCGGCAGCGTCCAGCGCACCCAGATATAGAAGAACACGAAGAACAGCACCTTGGCCGCGAACAACATCGTGGTGAGGAGCGCCTTCATCACCGTCGCCGGCCCGGTGTTGTCCCACTGGGTGAACGGGATGTCCCAGCCGCCGAGGAACAGCGTCACGAACATCGCACTCGCGGTGATCATGTTCGCGTACTCGGAGATCGGGAACATCGAGAACTTCATCGCGCTGTATTCGCTGTGATAACCCGCGATGAGTTCCGACTCCGCCTCCGGCAGGTCGAACGGCACGCGGTTGGTCTCGGCGAACGCGGCCACGAGGAACAGGAACGCGGCAATGGAGAGCAGCAGCGCGTTCCAGCCCATGGTCGCCTGCTGCATCACGATCTCATTGAGCGAGACATTGCCCGCCATGAGCAGCACGCACACCGTGCTCATGCCCATCGCGATCTCGTAGCTCACCATCTGCGCCGAGGAGCGAAGGCCGCCGAGCAGCGCGTACTTGTTGTTGGACGCCCAACCGGCAAGCACGATGCCGTACACGCCGATGGACGTGATCGCCAACGTGAACAGGAAGCCGATCGGGAGATCCGCGACGACGAGGTCGATCTTGCCCCACGGCGTCGGAAGCGGCGCGCCGAACGGGATCACCGCCCAGGCGATGAGTGCGGGCACGAAGGCGAGCGCGGGTGCGAGGATGAACAAGGCCTTGTTCACATCGCCCGGCATCGTCTCTTCCTTCATGATGTTCTTCACGCCGTCAGCGAGCACCTGGAACATGCCCCAGGGCCCCACGCGGTTGGGACCATGACGGTCCTGGATCCACGCCGAGATCTTGCGTTCGGCGAGCGTGGTGTACGCGACGCCTACCATATAGATGGTGAAGATCGCCAGCATCTTCACCACGGTCGCGAGGATGAAGACCCAGGTGGACGGTTCGAGCTGCATCGGATCGAGCGGTGGCATCAGGCGACCCCCGCCGCGGCGCCGGCGACGAGTCCGCCGCGGAGCCCAATGGTGTCGTACGAGAGCGCGGCGAACGCCGGCTCACTCTTGGCCAGCGCCGCGAATGCCGCGGACGGCAACACACAGTCGTTGGAGTCAGCGCCGAGTGCGGTGGCGAGATCCGCCAGCGCGTACCAGCTGGGCCGGGCGAGGCCCGGAGCAGCCTTGGCCTGCAGGAAGCGCTGCACGCGCCCACGCAGGTTGGTGAAAGTGCCTTCTTCTTCGGCGACGTTGGCGATGGGCAGCACCACGGCTGGTGTCGGCAGGCCGATCGGCAGCGTGGTGCCGACGACGATGATCGCGCTGGCCTTCTTCGCGGCGCTCACATCCACACCGGAGAGTGTGTCGTCCGCGAGGACCAACACGTCGCCTTCTTTAAGACCGGCGAGCGGATCCGCATCATGGCGCGTGAAGCCGAGCAGTTCGGCGCCCTGCACGTTCGGCGCGCGGTCGGCGCGCAGCGAGAGATCCTTCACGCCGGGCAGCGGCGCTTCCGGGCCGGTCTCGCAGCGGAACACACCCTCGCCGCCGGTCTGCTTGATGATGCGCTTGAGCAGGAACAGCGCTTCGTTGGAGAGTTTGGGCGACGCCACCACGTAGGCGCGCTTGCCCTTCATCGCCTTGGTCGCCTCGGCGTACGCGATCTCCCAGTCCACCGGCGAGAGCACGTCATGCAGACGGATCTTCGGCGAATGCAAACGGTCGGGCGTGTTCATCCAGTTGTAGTTCAGTCGGCCTTCGTCGCACAGGTAGAAATGGTTCACCTGCTCGTTGGAGCGGGGCTTCTGCCGCACAACGACGTTGTCACGCGTCTCGAGGACCGAGTTGCAGCCCTGCGAGCAGCCGGTGCACACCGAGGCCGTGCGATCGAGCTCCCACGCACGCGCCTTGTTGAGGAAATCCTTGGATACCAGCGCGCCGACCGGGCAGAGGTCGATCACGTTCGCGGCCCAGGGCTGCGTGAGGTCCGCATCGGCGGCCTTGCCGATGGTCGCGCGGTCACCGCGCTCGGAGACACAGAGCACGGGCTCCTGATGCACGTCATCCATGAAGCGCACGCAGCGCGTGCAGAGGATGCAGCGGTTGGTGACGTACAGGACGTCGCCGCCGAAGTCCTCCACCGGATTGAAGCGCTTGGGCTCGCGGTAGCGCGAGTCGGCGCGTCCTTCCTGGAAGGTGTAGTCCTGCAGCTCGCACTCACCGGCCTGGTCGCAGATCGGGCAGTCGAGCGGATGATTGATGAGCAGCAACTCGAGCACACCCTTGCGGGCCTCGAGCGCCTTCTCGGAGTACACATGCACCACCTGCCCTTCACCCACCGCCGTCGCGCAGCTGGGCGCGAGCTTCGGCATCTTCTCGACTTCCACGAGGCACATGCGGCAGACGCCGGCCACCGGGAGTCCGGGGTGATAGCAGTAGTGCGGGACGAGCACGCCGGCGACCTTGGCCGCCTCGAGGATCGTCGTGCCATCGGGAACGCTGACCGCGCGGCCCTCGATGGTGAGGTTGATCATCTTCACGTCGGACACGTTAGGCTCCCACCGCGACGGTCGAAGTGCGCTTGCCCTTGATGAGCGCTTCGAACTCACCGCGGAACTTCTTGATGCCGCTGACCACCGGCGCGCCGCACGAATCGCTGAGCACGCAGATGGTCTTGCCGGTCATCGACTCGGAGAGTTCGAAGATGGTGTCGAGGTCCTCGTACGTGCCCTGCCCGGCCACGATGCGCTCGAGGATCTTGGTCATCCACGCGGTGCCCTCGCGGCACTGCGTGCACTGCGCGCAGCTCTCGTGTGCGTAGAAGCGCGCGAGGCGCGCCAACTGCCGCGGCATCGACTGCGCATCATCGAAGATGATCACGCCACCGGAGCCGAGCATGGTGCCGAACTCGAGGAAACCCTCGTAGTCCATCTTCACCTGCTCCGCTTCTTCGATGGTGATCGTCGGCACCGACGAACCACCCGGGATGAGCGCCTTGAACTTGCGCCCCGGCAGTGGGCCGCCGCAGAGATCGTACAGGAACTCCTTGAAGGAGAAGCCCATCACGACCTCGTAGTTGCCCGGGCGCTGCACGTTGCCGCACACGGAGAACAACTTGCTGCCCGTGCTCTTGGGCGACGACAGACACATCGCCTTGTACCACTCGGCGCCGTTGTTCAGGATGTGCGGTACCGCGGCCAGCGTCTCGACGTTGTTGATCGTCGTCGGCTTGCCGAAGAGGCCGGACACCGCGGGGAACGGCGGCTTGATGCGCGGGTTGCCGCGCTTGCCTTCGAGCGAGTTCATGAGGGCGGTCTCTTCGCCGCAGATGTACGCGCCCGCGCCCTTGTGCACCCACACGTCGACTTTCTTACCGGAGCCCATCGCGTTGTTGCCGATGATGCCGGCCGCGCGAGCTTCGGCGAGCGCCTGCTCCATCACGCGGATGGGCTCGGAGAACTCGCCTCTGATATAGATGTAGGCCGTGTCCGCGCCGATCGCGTGCGCGCCCACCGCCACACCCTCGATGAGGGCGTGCGGGGTCCAACGCATGATCTCGCGATCCTTGAACGTGCCGGGCTCGGACTCGTCGGCGTTGCAGCAGAGGTAATGCTGCTTGCCGTCACCCTGCTTCATGAACGACCACTTGAGACCCGTGGGAAACCCGGCGCCACCACGACCGCGGAGGCCCGAGGCCTTCACGATGTCCTGGATGGCCGTCGGCTCCATGTGCAGCGCCTGCTGCAGCGCCTTGTAACCGCCGCGCGCCTTCCAGCCGTCGAGCGTCCGGGCTTCCGGGTCGCCGAAGTGCTTGGAGAGGATTGGGGTTTCGCGGGGGTGACTCTTGTGGGGGTAGCCCATTTCAGCTGGTGGATATGGTTGGGTGGTGCGAGCTGGCTCTTACTGCTTTTCAACACAGGGACACAGGGGACACAGGGCGCACAGGGAACTACCAAGGCTTCTGAAAAAAGGAAAAGCGCTCTGCCCTGCTCTCCCCTGTGCCCCCTGTGTCCCTGTGGTATCTGTTGCCCTACTTCAGCGCGGACAGAATCTCAGGAACCTTCTCCGGAGTGACGTTCTCCACGTAATCCTCATTGATCTGCACCGGCGTCGCGAACCCGCAGGCACCGAGGCACTCGACTTCGATCACCGTGTACTTGCCATCGGGCGACGTCAGCCCGAGTTCCTTGCAGCCGGTGTGTTCGAGGAACGCGTCCACGACCTTGTCGGCACCGGCGCAGAGGCAGGGCGACGTGGTGCAGACCTGGATGAAGTGTTTCCCCACCGGATGCTGGTGGTACATCGTGTAGAACGTCACCACGCCCTTCACGTCCGCGGCGGTGAGCCCGAGCTGCGCGGCGACTTCGGTCATCGCCTCGGGGCTGATCCACCCGCGCTCCTGCTGCACCATCCAGAGCGCCGGCAACAGCGCCGCCATCTTCTCGGGATACCGCGAGATGACGTCCTGCAACTCCTTGAGGCGGGCCGACCCGGGCGTGAACACCGGGACGTACGGCTCATGATGCCCGTGCGCGTGACCATGTCCCTGCGCGGGGGCCGAGGGTCCGTGGCTCACCGGTCGATCTCTCCCATCACGATGTCGATTGAGGCGTTGATCGCGATGACGTCGGAGAGCAGATGCCCTTCGACCATCTTCGGGATCGCCGAGAGGTTCACATAGCTGGGCGGCCGGATGCGCCAGCGCACCGGCTTGGCCGTGCCGTCGGAGACGAAGTAGTAGCCCTTCTCACCCTTGGGGCTTTCGATCGGCACATACGTCTCGCCGATCGGCGGACGCGGGCCTTCCATCACGAGCTTGAAGTGATGGATCATCGATTCCATCTCGCTCGTCGCCTTGTGCTTGGGCGGGAGGATGATGCGCGGATCGTCGACGTTCACCGGACCGTCGGGCAAACGCTTGAGCGCCTGCTCGAGGATACGCACCGACTGCCGCAGCTCTTCCTGACGCACGAGGAAGCGGTCATAGACGTCGCCGTTGGTGCCCACCGGCACGTCGAAGTCATACGTCTCGTAGTCGAGGTACGGGAAGTCCTTGCGCACGTCGTACGCGACACCCGAGGCGCGGAGCATCGGACCGGACAAGCCGTAGTTGAGCGCTTCGTCCGGCGACATCACGCCCAGGCCCACCGTGCGACCGACCCAGATCGCGTTCTTGGTGAGCATGCGATCGACCTGATCGAGCGTCTTCGGGAAACGATCGAGGAAGCCACGCAGGCCTTCCACCCAACCCTCGGGCACATCGGCGATCATGCCGCCCACGCGCGTGCCGCTCGTGGTGAGGCGCGCACCCGTCCAGCCTTCGAGCAGCTTGTACACGTTCTCACGCTCCTGGAAGCTCCACAGGAACGGCGTGAACGCGCCGATGTCGATACACGTCGTGCCGAGC
>JADYYN010000033.1 GCA_020853635.1 Gemmatimonadaceae bacterium | reverse complement strand
CGCTGGCCCTGCTCAGGCAGTTCTCTGTGCCCTCTGTGCCCTCTGTGGTAGCGCAGTTCACACGAAACAGAAGCGCCCCCCAGCCAAGCTGAGGGGCGCCTAGAGCAAAACCGAAACGCGCGTTACGACGCGGCGCCCGCGGGGTACACGGACACCTTGTACCGGCGCTTCGACTTGTGTTCGAACTTCACGACGCCCTCGATGAGCGAGTAGATCGTGTAGTCCGTGCCGAGCCCGACGTTGTTGCCGGGGTGCCACTTGGTGCCGCACTGGCGGACGATGATGTTGCCGGCGATGACCTTCTCGCCGCCGAACTTCTTCACGCCGCGGTACTGCGGGTTGGAGTCGCGCCCGTTACGGGAGGAGCCAACGCCCTTCTTATGTGCCATGGTATCCTCTCTCCCCGGTCAGCCGAGGGTGATGTCGCGAATGCGGACTTCGGTGAAGCCCTGACGATGACCCTGCTTCTTCGAGTAGTTCTTGCGACGCTTGAACTTGAAGACGACGATCTTGTCGCCCAGGCCGTGCTTCACGATCTCCGCAGAGACCGAGGCACCCTTGAGCGTCGGCACGCCGACCTTCACGTTGGAGCCATCGGAGCCGAGGAGCACGTCGTTGAACTCGACGGTCGCGCCCGCCTCACCCGGAAGCGTGGGGAGACGCAGCGTGGTGCCTTTCTCAGCGCGGAACTGCTTGCCGCCGGAGCGGAAGATTGCGTACGACATAGTGGACGGCTCTCAGATACGGTTTCGTTGCGAGCCTAGGAAACTATCCACCCGGTTTCACTAGGTCAAGTGGTTGTCACCGGGGGGTTTGCGGGGCCCCGGGGCCCCGCTTCGCTGCCGCGGCGCGGGTCGGGTACGCCACGTCCGGCGGCGGGTCGCCGTGGGGCCAGTCCTCGGCCTTCGTGGGGAAGTCGGGCCGGGGCTTGGCGTTCACGTACGCCGCGATGTCCCTCGCCTGCTGCTCACTCAATGTGCCGGGCGCATCGTAAGGCATGGCGGCTTGCAGGAAGCTCGAGAGCATCCCCAGACGAGCCATCCCGGCGCCGATGTTGTAGCTCCGGGGCCCCCACACCGGCGGTGCGGCAGGGATCGCGCCGACCGCTGGACCGCCCTGGCCGTCAGCGCCGTGGCAACGGCTGCACTGCGTCTCGTAGCCGATGCGCCCCGCAGCGGTGTCCGACTCGGCGAGCGCGAGCGTCCGCATCCCCTGCCCGTCGGTCTCCTTGCCCATCGGCGTGCCACGCGACAGCCAGGTGAGATACGCCGAGATATCGATCAGCTCCGGCGAACCGTAGGCCGGCACGGGGGCCGCGTTGAGACTCCGCGCAAAGCAGCCGCGGATCCGGTCCTCGATGCTGATGACGTGGCCCGACCGCGAGCGGTACTGCGGGAACCGCGCCAGCACGCCGACCCACGGCATCACGTCCTTCCGCGTTCCGGCGTCGAGATGACAGCTCGTGCAGCGCAAGCTGGAACGGACCACGGTCGGCAAGGACTCCGGCGTCGCGGTGACCAGCGCCAATCCGCGACGGATCGAGGCACCCAGCGGCCCCTCGGGGATGGTCGTCGAGTCGGGCACGGCGAACGCGTGGCGCCCGGGAGTGCCGGACGCGCCCGACGACGTGACGGTCCGCACGACCGTCCCGTCGGCCATGCCGTCGCACGCGACCAGCAGGCACGTCGCCGCACTTGTGAGCAGAAGTCTGATTCGCATACCATCCCCTGCGCCGAATCGCCCGTGCGGACGACACGCCACTCAGGCCACCGCGTACTGACTGGTGATGTCGCGCCCCGCGCCCTTGATGACGAGCTTGAACTCATCGGGCTTGAGCAGCGGATCGTCGCGCATCTCAAGCGCGAACCCCACCGACTTCTCCAGCCGCTTCACGAGATCCTTCTCCTCCTCGAGCACGTACATCGCCGTGTCGGGATGGAGCTTGATGACGATCTGATCGCGACGGCCTTCGCTCGCGAGTCGCCGCACCGCGCGTTCCATGCGCCGCACGATGGTCTCCGCCGTGAACACGCGTCCCGTCCCGAGGCAGGTCGGGCACGGCTCCGTCATCGCATGGAAGTGACTCTGCCGCACGCGTTGGCGCGTCATCTCGATCAAGCCGAGGTCGCTGACCGCGAAGGCCTTGGTGCGCGCACGATCGCGGCCGAGGTGCGTGCGCAACTCCTGCAGCACCTTGTCGCGGTTCGCCTTCGTCTCCATGTCGATGAAGTCGCAGACGATGATGCCGCCCACGTCGCGCAGGCGCAGTTGCCGCGCAATCTCACGGGCCGCTTCGACGTTGGTCTTGGTGACGGTCTTCTCGGGATCCTTCTTGCCGGTGTAGCGCCCGGAGTTCACGTCGATCGAGACCAGTGCTTCGGTGGGCTCGATGATCAGGTACCCACCGCTCGGCAGGTCGCAGCGCCGCTTGAACAGATCGCGGATCTCCGTCTCGACGCCTTCCTTGTCGAACAGCGGGATCTTGTCCTCGTAGAGCTGCACGCGATCGATGAGTTCCGGCGCGATGCCCTTGAGGTACTCGACGATCTCGTTGTAGACCTGCTTGGAGTCGACGGTGAGGCGGTCGACCTTGGTGGAGAACAGGTCGCGGATGATCCCGCGCGTGAGCGAGGTCTCGCGGTGCAGCAACTTGGGCGGGTTGCCGACGAACTTGGTCTTCTTGTTGATCTTCTGCCACTGCGAGATGAGTGTGTTCAACTCGCGGTCGAAGGTCTCCTGGGTGACGTCTTCGCCGACGGTGCGCACGATCACGCCGCCCGAATCCTTGGGCAGCACCTTCTGCACCTGCTCACGCAGACGCTGGCGTTCGGCGCGTTCGCCGATCTTTCGGCTCACACCGACGCGCGAGGCGAAGGGCATGTAGACCAGGAAACGGCCCGCCATGGACACCTGCGCCGTCACGCGCGGGCCCTTGGTGGAGATGGGTTCCTTGGACACCTGCACGATGATCGACTGGCCGCGCTTGAGCACGTCCTCGACCTTGGGCGGATCCTTGCGACGGCGGCGTCCGCCGCGGCCCTTGTTGGGCTTCTTGGTCGGCTCAGGGGCAGCGCCCTCGGCCGCCGCTTCGGCGTCGTCCGCCTCGCTGCCCGACTCGTCGTCGTCGCCGTCCTCGTCGTCGTCATCATCCCCGTCCTCGTCGAAGACGAGGTCGGAGTTGTGGAGGAACGCGCTCTTCTCGGTCCCGATGTTCACGAACGCCGCCTGGATGCCAGGCAGCACGGCTTCGACTTTTCCGAGATAGATGTCCCCGACCATCCGTTTGTTCTCCGGACGGTCGACCTGCAGTTCAACGAGCTGATCGTCCTCGATGATCGCGACGCGCACTTCGCGCTGCGTCGCACTGATCAAGATCTCGCGCTTCATTTATACCCGCGGCTGGTGAGCCCCCGAGCCGGCACCGGATCGTCCACGAGCCCGCCGCCCGATCGTGCGTCCCGGACCACCCCTGCGGGGTGTTCCGGACGACCGGGATGAGTCGGAGGCGCGTGCGATCCATCATCGCGTGTGCTGGCTTCGAGAGATGCCGGAGACGGTCCCCGGCAGACAATGCGCCCCGAAACCACCGGGGCGCTGACAGAATTCGTACCTAATGGGTACCACGCGGAGTCTGCGTTCGCAACGGTCGCCGTGACTCCCGGTGCCCGAAGAGGCGGCGTCCCTGCGGGGCGTCAGCGGCGCCAGCCCCAACGCACGAGTGCCTCACCGAGCGCGCGACGCGCCTCTGCCTGGCCTGAGCGATCGAAGAACGGGAAGAAATGCACCGCCCCGGCGACCCGCGCGAGCACCGCGTCAGTGCCGAACCCTGCAGCGCGCGTCACGAAGGCCTGCGTCGCCGAGAACGGGCAGAACTCGTCGTCCGTCCCGTGAATGGCAAGCACCGGTGGCTGGCCGCGAGCGACCAGCGCGATGGGCGAGTAGCCCTGAGGCGGGCCGGACTTCGACACGGCGCGACGGAAGTAGCCATCCTCGCCGGGAGCCCTCGGATCAGGACACGCCCCCATGACGATGGCGGCCGCCGGAAACGTCCGCCGAGTTCCGGCAACCACCGGCCGAGACACGTCGGCCGTCCCACGGGTAGCGAGCATCAAAGCGAGCGTCCCGCCCGAGGAGAAGCCGGCGACGCCGATCCGCGCGCTGTCGACGCCCAAGCTGCCCGCGTTCGCGCGCACCCACTCGAACGCCTTGATCGCGTCGTCGAGTTGCTCCACCGGTCCGGCGTCGAAGCGACTGCCGGTTCGGAACTCCACACCGATCACCGTCACCCCCGCGCCTCGCAGTGCTCCGGAGATCACGGGCGCGTGCCACCACGTCCCCGTCGTCCACGAACCACCGTGGAACCAGAGCACCGCAGGCGACGGTCCGGGCGCCGGGTCCTCACCGCGCAGAATGTGCAGCGACAGCGCGACGCCATCGACCTCGCGGTATTGCACGACGCGATGTCCCGTGCCGCGCGCGCGATCGAGGTCGACGAGAGAGTCCGCGCGCGCGAGCGCCTCGAGCGACGGCATCGTGGCGCGCCAGCGATCAAGCAACCCCTCGGTGCCCGCGCTGCCGTTGTCGTCGAGATGCGCGAGCACCAACGCGTCCCGCGTGCGCTGGATCAGCGCCGAATCACGCAACTGCTCCGCTGCCGCGTACTCGGCGCGCAACCACCGGATGTCGCCACGTCGCAGCGTGTCCTCGCGCTCGATCGCGGCGCGCGCGACCTCATGCACCACGGCGCCCACGAGGTCGCGGTGTTCGGGCATGGACCAGAGCGACGAGTCGGCGAGCGGCAATGCGAGCGCCGCATCGACTGCCGACAGATCGAGTCGCACGCGCGGCGCGGCGCCTTCGCGCCACGAGAAGTACGGATACGCCCCGCGTCCCATCGCGTGGCGGAAGCGCAATCGTTCACGCTCACGTCGCACGACCTCGGCGTCACCAATGCTCGATGCCGCGGAGTCGAGTCGTGCGATGTCGGCGGCGAGCGCTGCGTCCCACGCGCGGCGGAAGTCGGCGGGCGGCCGCGTCCAGTGCGTCGCCAAGCGGGCGGTCGCCTTGGGTGTGGCGTTCCAGCGTGCGACCGCGCCGCCGTCCTGCGCCGCCGCGGGCGTCGTCACGCTGAGCAAGATGCCCAGCGCGACGACGCGCGCGGACGAGCCGAACGCGAGCATCAGAGTGTGAGGCCCTTCAACAGATGCCGGGCGATCACCATACGCTGGATCTCGGACGTGCCTTCCCCGATCTCACCGATCTTCGCATCGCGCATCATGCGTTCCACCGGATAGTCCTTGGTGTAGCCATAGCCGCCATGCAACTGGATCGACTTGATCGTCGCGCGCATCGCGAGCTCGGACACGAACAACTTGGCCATCGCGGCTTCCTTGCCGAACGGGTGACCGTTCTGCGCGAGCCACGCCGCGTGGTACACGAGATGCCGCCCGGCTTCGAGTTCGGTGGCGAGATCCGACAACTGGAAATGCACACCCTGGAACTCGGCGATCGGACGACCGAACTGCTTGCGCTCGGTCGTGTACTTCACCGCTTCGTCGAACGCACCCTGTGCCACGCCGAGCGACAGCGCGGCGATACCGATGCGGCCCGCGTCGAGCGTCTTCATGAAGTTGATGAAGCCCTTCCCTTCCTCGCCGATGCGATTCTCCTCGGGGACTTCGACATCCTCGAAGATCAACTCGCGGGTATCCGACGCGCGCCAGCCGAGCTTGTCTTCCTTCTTGCCCGAGCGGAATCCTTTCATCACCGGGAGTTCCGGATCGTGCCCCATGCCGAGGTCCTTCACGCGCGCGAGGTCGCAGGTCTCCTTGGTGACCACGAACGAGGAGATGCCCTTGGTGCCCATGCTCGGATCGGTGACAGCGGTGACGACGAAGCTCTCGCCCACGCCGCCGTGCGTGATGAAACGCTTGCTGCCGTTGAGGATGTAGCGATCACCCTTCTTCACAGCGGTGGTCTTGGTACCACCCGCATCGGACCCGGCACCGGGTTCGGTCAGGCCGAAGCCGCCGAGGATCTTGCCGCTCGCCAGCCGCGGGACGAGACGCCGCTTCTGCTCCTCGCTGCCGAAGTTCACGATCGGCGACGTGCCGAGCGTGGTGTGGGCGGAGATGGTGATGGAGTGTGACGCACAGACGTGCGCCAGCTCCTCGATCGCGATCATGAAGCAGATGGTGTCGAGCCCCGAGCCGCCGAGGTCCTCGGACCACGGGATCCCGAGGAGTCCGAGGTCGGCCATCTTCTTCACGTTATCCCAAGGGAACTCCTGGGTATCGTCGAAGTGCCGTGCGACCGGCGCAACTTCTTCTTGCGCGAAGGCACGCACCATCTCCCGCGTGGCGAGATGGTGTTCTTGGAAGTACAGCGAGTCGTGCATGGGGGGAGAGGGCAGATGTCAGAAAGCGAGAGCGGACCACGCGGGCGTTGCCGCCGAGGTGATCCACCGCGATTCCGGACAATCTAAGGGGATGGCGTCCGCAAAACCTGACGCAACACCTGTCCATCAAGTCGCTCCATCGGTTTGACCCCGAGTACTTCGGCGAGGGTCGGCGCGATATCGACGACGCGACCACCCGACATGTCGCGTCCCGGTGCGAACGGTTGGCCCCAGAAGATGATCGGGACGCGCGCGTCGTAGTCGTGCGGCGTGCCGTGCGTTGCACCGGAGCCGTTGCCGCGATAGTTGAAGGGGTCGAGCGTGATCGCGACGAGGACCTCGCCACCAGGCCGGAACATGTGCAACCACCGCCGCGCGATCGCGTCCTTCACCGTATCGGCCTTCGCGAGCTCATCGATGATGTCAGCCCGCATGACGCCCTTCACCCGCTTCACTTCACTGGCGAACGTCTTGGCGAGCTCCCGGACCGCCTTGTCCTTACCGACGACCTTGGACCGATCGACCTCCAACGTCATCCCATCGAACGTGAACGCTTCGGGGTCGAGCTTCTCGCGCTGCACGATCGGGCCGAGTGCCGCGAGCGCCGGATCGTACGCATCCCGCTGCACACGCATCGCCTTGCGGTTGTCCCCCCACGACGATCGCACATCCGGGCTCGGTGCGACCCCGTGATCGGCCGTGAGCGCGAAGATCACGCGTCCCTGCCCGCGCAGCGCGATCACTGAGTCCATGAACACCCCGAGTGCGCGGTCCACGCGGAGCACCTGGTCGTGCAACTCGCGCGAGTCGGGTCCCCAACGGTGGCCGACCGCGTCGGTCGTGGAGAGCGAGACCGCGAGGAGATCGGTCTGCGGACCCGCACCCAATCCCATCTCACGCAACCCGCGCCATGCGAAGTCGAGTGTGAGCTCGTCCATGAACGGCATGCCCATGATCAGGTTCCGTGCACGCAGCGAGTCCTCGGCGAGGATGTGCGGGAACGTGGGCTCGCCGCTCCCGATCTCGCCGGGCACGGAATCCGGTTCGGGGTAGCTCGCCTCATCGAGCAACGGCATCCACATCTGCCCCGCATACTGCTTCAACACGCGATCCTCGTCGTTGAATCGCTGCACCCACGTGGGCAGCGAGTCACCGTACCAGCTGCTCGTGACGAATCGCCCGTTGGACGACGCGTACCAGAAGACGCTGTGTTTGCCACGGCCCACGGGCAGGATGGCCCCGCGGTCCTTTCGTGACACCGAGAGGACGCGCGTGCGGGGATCGACCGCCTGCATCCAATCGGCCAGCACGGTACCCTCGAAGCGGAACGGCGACGCGCCCGTCCCCTCTCCGCCGACCAGCGGCGCGTCCTTGGTGTTCACGCCCGCGCTGTTGCTGGCGATGCCCGTGGAGTACGGGAAGCGGCCCGAGAGGGTCGAGGCATGTCCGGGCGCGGTCTCGGTTCTCGAATGATCATGGCCCCCGTTCGCGATGCAGTGGCCTTCGTCGACGAGGCGACGCAGGCCGCCGGCGAGTTGCGTGCGCCAGCGATCGAGGTAATCCGGCCGCAGTTGATCGATCGTGACGAAGACCACGAGCGCCGGCCGCTCGGCGGCTGCGGTCGCGGTCGGCGTCTGCGCGACGACGGTCACAGGCGCAGCGCCGAGTACCGCACCCGCCGCGGCGGCCAGGGTCAGCGATCGGATCACGAAGCGGACGGACGAACACGAGAGACGCATCACGCGCGATTCCGGTGAGGGG
>JADYYN010000032.1 GCA_020853635.1 Gemmatimonadaceae bacterium | reverse complement strand
GCAATGAGCGCCCGCACCGTCTCCACCGTCTCGCGCACGATCGGCGCCACTGCCGCCTCGATCCCCTGCGAGATCACGTCGAGCACCAGATCGCGCACTACCGCGTAGTCGTCCAGCGTGGCCACGATCCGGCCGTCGGCGTCGTGCTCGCGCGTGGCCTGATGCAGGATCGCGTGGGCACGGATGAGGTTCAGCAATTGCCCGAAGTCCCGCCGCAATCGCACCGCCACCGGCGCAATCCGCTCGGCGAGTTCGCTCGCGAACGGAATCACCGCCCGATGTTCCGCGTGCGCCAGCCACGTCTGCAGCGCGACCCACGGCGTCACATCCAGTTCGTTCATCGACGGCCGCGCCATGGCCCGCATCACCGCCCGCGTCTGCTCTGGCGTGTCCGTTACCGTCAGCGACAGCAGCCGCGTCTCGTTCTCCGGATGCAACCGGACGGCCGTGGTCGTCACGATCAACCCCGTCGGACCCTGCTTCTCGATCCGACGTGGGCGCATGCCCGTCGACGTCTTCTCCACGAACTCGTAGATCAGCCGTCCCTCCGACAGCAGCGACCGGATCAGATAGCTCGCGAACTCCCCACCCATTCCCGCGGCTTCGAACACGACCAGGAAGCGATGACGCAGATCCGCGTCCATGTACGCCAGCGCCCGATCGCTCAGCGCCGTCACGCAATGCACCGCTTCCGGTGGGAAGAGCCGCAGCACCGTCTCCACCGTGAAGCTCTTGCCACCCGAACTCGGACCCTTCACCGCTAGCGACACCGGCCGCGACAGGAAGCGCGAAGTGAGCGCGAGATACAGTGTCATCGCCGTGCGTGCCTCGCCGACCGCACCCGCCGCCCGGTAGGCGTCCGCAACGGCGTCCAGAATCCGCGGCTGCTTCGCGAGCGATTCGCACGCTGCCCACGCGTCGGCGGCCGATCGTGCGCTTGCCGCGGCGAGACACTGCGACATCGGCACCGCCCGATCGAGCGCCGCGCGGAACCTCTGCGCGAACGCGCCAGGATCCGAACAGTGCAGCGCGCTTACATCCTTGAACGGCGCGAGGTCCACGAGCCAGGCGCGATCCCGCAGTGCGGATTTCGCGAGCCATTGCTTCACGGTCTCGCCACCCTGATCCGGTTCCACCACCACGTACACCGTGGCGATGCCGTTCAGGTGCGCGGCATCGCGCGCTTCGTTCCACGCACCGGCGCCCGGAATGCCGAGCGCGGCAAAGCCGTGGTACCAGAGCGTGTGGCAATCCGACTCGCCTTCCACCAGCACCGCGACATTCGTTGAGCGCAGACGATCCAGCCCGTAGAGCTGCGGTTTGTCGCCGCGGCGCCAGGCGAAACGGACATCGTGGGTATCGGGACGCTCGAGTGCGCAGCGGATCCGCACCGCGACCTCCACCCCGCCGGCATCGCGGTAGGGGATGCGCATCGCCGGCGCGTTCCGGTAGTGGATGTCGGTGAGTCCGAGCGATCGAAGGAAGTCCTCCGGCAACTGCTTGAACGCGGCATAGCTGATCACCGTTGCGCCGTTGCAGTGTTGCGCGGGGGGATCCGCTGCCCCTCCCCCCGGGGCAGGGGCCTTCGCATTCGTCGCGGCAGAGCCAGCGTCAGCTGGACCGATGGAAGACTGTTCCGAGAAGGCCGTCGCCGCAGTCTTGCTCGAGCAGTCGCCGTGCTCCCTCGCTTCAAAGAACAGGGTCCCGATCGTCACGCCGCCGTCGGGGTGGATCGATCGCCACGTGGTCAATGCGTCCGGTGCGCGATAGCGCTCGCTGCGCCGGCTCCAGGTATCCCAGAGGTCGAAACCGTCTTCACCGAGTGCCGCCTTCACCGCCATGGCGATGCGGACCCAGAGGTCGCGATCGTCCGCGGGGAGGCAGGCGAGGGCGTCCTCGATCCGCCGTCGCAGCGTCGACGGATCGAGTGTCTCCGGCCGACGGTCCAACGCTCAGCCCTTCCGGCTGCCTTCGACGCGGCTCGCAATCCAGGCTTCGATGTCGGACTCCAACCAGCCCACCGAGCGCGGACCGAGCGAGATCTGCACTGGGAACTCGCCGCATTTCATCCGTTGATAGATCGTGCTGCGCGCGAGGCCCGTGCGCGCCTGCACGTTGCGCAGCCGCAGGATGGTGCTGCCGGGGTGACGGACGTTCGTGTTCATCGAGAGTGCTCCGTGGTCGCTGGTGGATGGGCCACCATCGTTCCACGGCAATGCGCACGGGTGGCGCCGAATCGGATCCGGGACGAAGACACGATTCCGGGACCGAATTCCGGCCCGCCGATCGTCGCGTCATAGGGAAACGGAGGGACGCGCCCACTGCGACCCCCGCGGCGTCAAGTCCGATTCGTGCCAAAAATCGGGATCCGATTTGCAGCGGCACGGCCGAATCGCGCCAGACCACGAGGGATGAATCGGGTTTTCCACGGTGCCGCCGCCGGCCCCTCTCAGGCCGAAAGCGAGTGGCGCGGTGGGAAACCCGCAGCCGCACCGATGGTCACAGACCGGCAACCCGGCCCGCTGCAAAGTGGGCGAGCAAACCGGCAGATCTCCCGAGAGCCAGTGGCTGCAAAGCCTGGAGATGAAGTCAGCCCTGTCGCGGGCAACCCGCGGCAATGGGGAGCGTCGCTTCCGGCGCAATCGTCTGCGCCCCTGGCGTCGTCACTACCCGGCAGCCGCCGGTAGTGACGACGCGCGAAACCTCACCACCATCAGCGAGTTGTCCCTCGGTTTCGCAAGTGACCACCCCAAGTGACGGGCTCCGGGCCTGTCGCCACCCGCGATCGCGCAACGCGATCGATCTTCCTTCCTGCTCTCCGCGGGATCCGTGCAATGCCGCGCCGAGACGGCGCCCCCACTTCGAGCCCGGGTCAACGGCTCGACTCGATGGCATCCCGACAGAGCGCCATCGACGCCAATGCCGCGTGCCGCGGCGGCAGGCAGCAAACCAACGGCACAGCACGGGCGTGGTGTCCCGAGTCCCTCGTAGATCCCGATACGCAGAGCGTGCGGGACGGACAGAAACACTGACCAGACCGGTCCACACCAAAGTCGTATCGCGAAAGAGCCAATTGGAAGACGTCGACAGTCCGGCAGAATCGCAGAGACGGCGTGCCCGCCCGACGCCGTGCAAGCCTCCAGCCGTTGAAGATCGGTGGTAAGAACGGTGGTAACTCGGTATCGCTGAAGTGAGGAGAGCGAGCAACGACGCGGATCTCGGCGAACAATGTGTATGTCACCGCTCCGCCAACCAACCTCCGTCAGCGACAGCGCTCTGTTCTCCACGTCGGTTTGCAAGACCCCACATCCGACCCACACTGCCACTGACCCCCGCCGGATGAAGCATGTCCGGACGCGGCAGCGTGCATCCCGTGGCCGCGCGCCGTTCGGTTCGCCGCCCATCGTCCGCAGGCGCGCAACTGCATGGTGTCCCCGAGCATTGCGGTGCGCACTGGACTGGTCGGACCGCGTGGTGCGGACGCATCCGTTGCCGAGCGCACCTGATCGCCCGAAGATCATGTGTCGGATTCCCTGACATCAGTTTGCCTGCATGACTTCCGACGCTCTGGCGTCCCG
>JADYYN010000031.1 GCA_020853635.1 Gemmatimonadaceae bacterium | reverse complement strand
CGCCGATGAGCAGCCCCTCGGGCTTCGCGATCTCGCGCAGCACCTTCTCCGCCTCGCGCCGGTCCTCGAAGTCGCGCTCGGGGAAGAGCACCGTGAGCGTGGACTGCCAGTACGGATACGGATAGACGTCGGCGGTGATGTCGATCCCCTCGGCGCGCGCCGCGTCCAAGAGCGTGAACAGCGAGTCGGTGCGGCCCCAGAGCGGCACCATCGCGAGCTTCACGTGGCTCACCTGCACCGGCAGCTTCGCCTCGCGCCCCACCGCGATGATCTCGTCGATCGCCTCCCAGAACCAGCGGTCCTCGCTGCGGATGTGGCTGATGTACCGCCCGCCTGCCGCCGCGGCGACCTTGGCGAGCGCGATCACCTCCGCGCGATCCGAATAGATGCCGGGGTCGTACTCGAGCCCGGTCGAGAGGCCGAGCGCGCCCGCCTTCATCTCGCGCCGCAGCAGCACCGCCATCGAGTCCACCTCGGCCGGCGTCGCCTTCCGCTTGAAGTCGTCGCCCATCACGGCGCCTCGCACCTCGCCATGGCCGGCGTAGTACGCGACGTTCACCGAGGGCGCGACCTTCGCGAGCGTGTCGAATGCCGCAGTGAGCGGGAAGGGGCTCCCGCCGTCGTTGCCGCCGACGATGGTCGTGATGCCCTGGCTCACGGCGCCGAGCGCTTCGGGCATCTCGAGCAGGTCGCCGGTATGGTGGCTGTGCGTGTCGATGAAGCCCGGCGCGAGCACGAGGCCGCCGCCGTCGATCACCGAATCGCCGCGCGCGGGCTGCAGATCGCCCACCGCGACGATCGAGTCGCCGACGAAGCGCACCGCACCGACGACCGCCGGCGCGCCGGTGCCGTCGATGATGCGGACGTTGGTGATCGTCGTGCCGGCCGGGCCAGTGGAGCACGCGCTCGCGAGCGCGGCCGAGAACAGCGCGGCGAGGCGGTACAGCGCGAGCAGTCGGGGAGTTCGCATGCGGAATGCTACTCCAGACTGGGCTCCCACGCCTCCACGCCCCGCGGCCGGATGCCCGGCTCACGCTGCAGGATCCGGACGCAGGTGTTCCACCGCAGGATCGCCTCGTCGTTGCCCGCCGGACGCATCGCTTCGGCCTTGGCGTACCAGTCGAGCGCCTTGGCGAACCACTCGTGCGCGATCTCGCCCGAACGCGGGCCCGCGCGACGCAGGATGCCGGTCGCCCAGCGCTCGCAGATCACGCCTTGGTAGTAGGCGAGGCGATACGGGTCGGTCAGCGCGCCCACCGCGGCCTCGGCCCGCGCCCGGTCGGCCGCGTGACCGGCGTGGAACTGGTCGGTGATCGCGAGCACGTGCGTCACGACCGCCTCGACGTTGGCAGGGTCCACCGTGAGCACGTCGAGACAGATGCTCTCGGCCGCGACGGAGTCGTTGAGCACGCGGTAGCGATGCGCCTTCTGCAGCGCCGCGGGCACGCCTTCCTTGGTGATCCGCTTGAGTTCCGGACGCGAGGTCATTGCCGCCTCCCCATGACGAGCCGCACCAGCTTCACCACCGGGTCGTAGAACTCGTCCACCACGCGCTCCTTGAGCGGGATGATCGCGTTGTCGGTGATGGTGATGTGCTCGGGGCACACCGTGGTGCAGCACTTGGTGATGTTGCAGAGCCCGATCGCGTGCTCGTCCTTCAGGTCCTTCAACCGGTCCTCGGTATCGAGCGGATGCATCTCGAGCGCCGCCGTGTGCACGAGGAAGCGCGGACCGATGAACTCGTCGTGCATGCTATGGTCGCGCAGCACATGGCAGGTGTCCTGGCAGAGGAAGCATTCGATGCACTTCCGGAACTCCTGCACCCGGTCCACGTCCTCCTGCTGCATCCGCCACGTGCCGTCCGGAGCGTCGGGGGCCCGTGGCTTGAACTTCTTGATCCGCTTCTTCACCTCGAAGTTCCACGAGACGTCGGTCACGAGGTCGCGGACGTGCGGGAAGGCGCGCATGGGCTCCACGGTCACCGTCTCGCCCGCGGGCAACTCGTCCATGCGGGTCATACACATGAGGCGCGGCTTGCCGTTGATCTCGGCCGAGCAGGAGCCGCACTTGCCGGCCTTGCAGTTCCAGCGGATCGCGAGGTCGTTGGCGTGCTCGGCCTGGATCTGGTGCATGGCGTCGAGCACCACCATCCCTTCGGTGATGTCGGTGCTGTAGTCGGCGAAGGCGGCCTTGCCGGCATCGCCGCGCCAGATCCTGAAGGTGGTCGTGGGCATCAGCTCTTCTGCTCCTCGATGATGGCCTTCAGGTCGGCGGGCAGGGGAGGGATCGGGCGCCGTTCGAGCCGCATCTCGCCGCTCGCGTCCTTCCGGAGCACGGTGTTGAACGCGCCGTACGTCGGGTCCTTCTCAGGGTAGTCGTCGCGGAAGTGTCCGCCGCGGCTCTCCTTGCGCTCGATCGCCGCGCGCGTGATCGCCTCGGACACGATGAGGAGGTGCCGCAGGTCGAGGGCGGTGTGCCAGCCGGGGTTGTACTCGCGGTTCCCGCGCACGCCGACCTTCCTCGCGCGCTCCGCGAGCTCGGCAACGCCGGTGAGCGCGCGCTGCATCTCCTCCTCCACGCGCACGATGCCGACGAGTTCCTGCATCATGTCCTGCAGCTCGTGCTGGATCGCGTACGGCGTGTCCGTCCCCGCGCGGTCGAACGGCGCGAGCGCCGCGCGCACCGCGGCATCCGCCTCGGGGAGCGCGACCTTCACCCCGCGGTTGGTCTTCGCGAACTCCGCTGCATGCTCGCCGGCGCGCTTGCCGAACACGAGCAGGTCGGAGAGCGAGTTGCCGCCCAGCCGGTTGGCGCCGTGCAGTCCCGCCGCGCACTCGCCGGCGGTGAAGAGTCCCGGCACCGAGGTCATCTGCGTATCGCCGTCCACCCGGATGCCGCCCATGATGTAGTGCGTCGTGGGCCCGACCTCCATCGGCACCGCGGTGATGTCGATGTTGGCCAGCT
>JADYYN010000030.1 GCA_020853635.1 Gemmatimonadaceae bacterium | reverse complement strand
GAACGCGGTGGGTGGCGCGGCCACACGATTGGTGATCCTCGATGAACCCACCAACTCCGTGGCGGGCAACGCGGTGTCGCCGGTGGTACGCGTGGCGATTCAGGACGCGGGTGGCAACACGGTGACGACAGCCACCGACGCGATCGCGGTCGCGATCCTCGACAACCCCGGCGGTGCAGGTGTGCTGCAGGGCCCAGCGAGTGTGAACGCGGTGGCGGGCATCGCGACGTTCAACGCGCTGCGGATCGATCAGGCGGCTGCAGGCTACACGCTGCGCTTCACCTCGGGTGCGCTGGCCAGTGACACGAGCCAGGCGTTCACGGTCGCACCGGGTGCGGCGACCGCGCTCGCGTTCGCCACGCAGCCACCGCTGGCCGCGGTGAGCAGCGCGCCGTTCACCGTCGCGGTGCGTGCGCGTGACAACTTCGGCAACACGCAGCCGAGTTTCGTCGGGAACGTCACCGTGTCGATCGGGACCAATCCGTCGGCGGGCGTGCTCGCGGGCACGCTGACCACGGCGGCGGTCGCGGGTGTGGCCACGTTCTCGAACCTGTCGATCAACAACGTCGGCACCGGCTACACGCTCGTGGGCAACGGCGCGGGCCTCACCGCGGCGACGTCCAACCCGTTCGACATCACCGTGCCGGCCGGCATCAACGCGTGGGTGAACCCTGCGGGCGGCAACTGGAGCACGGCGGCGAACTGGAGTCTCGGCACAGTGCCGACGGCCACCGACACCGTGTGGATCCGGCAGGCCGGCACGTACACCGTGAACGTCGATCAAGCGGTCACCGTGGGCCGACTGTTGCTCGGCGCGGCGAGTGGCGCGCAGACGTTGTCGGTATCGGCGAACACGCTCACGATGGCGGAGAGCGTCTTCGTCGCTCCCACCGGCGTGCTCGCGCTCAGCGGTGGCAACCTGTTGGGCGCAGGTGCGCTGCAGGTGAACGGGACATTCAACTGGAGCGGGGGCGGCATCGCGGGTGGCGGGGACGTGGTGCGGATCCTTCCGGGGGCGACGCTCAACTACAGTGGAGCGGCGACGCGCAACCTCCAGGACAAGACCGTAGAGATCGGCGGCGTCGCGACGTGGTCATCGACCGGCACGCTGAACACCGGGAACGGTGCGGTGCTGCGGGTGATGCCGACCGGCGCGATGACGGTGACGTCCGACGCGACGATCGACTTCAATCTCGGTGGCGCCGCATCGCTCTTCCATAATGAGGGTGCGGTCACACGCAACACGTCGACCGGTGTCTTCACCGTGGGCATGCCGTGGGAGAACGACGGCGCGATGGTGATCTCCACCGGCACGCTGAACGCGAACGGTGGCAGCGGCGTGGGCGGCAGCGGCGGCACGCTGCAACTCGCTGCCGGGACCACCGCGAACTTCTCCGCGGGCACGTTCCAGTTCGACGCAGGGAGCAGTACGACCGGACTCGGTGCGCTCACGTTCTCCGGCGCGACGGTGAACTTCGCCGGTGGCGTGACCCGCAGCGGTCCGACCACACTCAGCGCCGGCGCACTCAATCTGCTCGCCGCGTCCAATACGTTCGCGGGCTTCACCTTCACGGGTGGGTCGTTGGGTGGGGCGGTCGGGAGCACGCTCTCACTGAGCGGGACCTCATCGTGGTTGGGCGGGAACATCGTGTCGTCGGGCACGGTGAACGTGCCGGTCGGTGCGACACTGAATGCCAGCGGCGCGGCCGGGCGCAATCTGCAGAACGTCACGCTCACCATCGGTGGCACGGCGAACTTCAGCGGCGGCTTCACCGTGAACACCGGGGCCGCCGCGATCCTGCGCGTGCTCGCCGGCGGATCGCTCAACCTGCAGGGCGACCAGACGATCAGCTTCAACCTCGGCGGTGCCGCGACCTCGCTGCAGAACCTCGGCACCATCACGCGCTCGACGACCGCGGGCATCGCGTTGCTCAATCTGCCGTTCGACAATGACGGCGCGCTCAGTGTCACCACCGGCACGCTGCGGCTGTCGGGCGGTGCGGTCTCGGATACGTGGACGGGGTCGGTGAATCTTGCCGCCGGCACGACGATGGAGCTCAACGCCGGCACCTATAACTGGAACTTGAGCTCCCTCCTCAGCGGGACCGGAGCCCTCAACGTGACGGGTGCGACGCTGAATATGAGCGGCATCGTCGCGTACGGCGGGCCGGTGTCGGTCGCCGCCGGTCAACTCAACTTCAACGGCAGCGCCGCGGTCAACACGCTCGCGCTCTCCGGCGGCACGCTGGGTGGCACGGGTGACTTGAGCATCGCGCAGAACTTCGATTGGTCGGGCGGTAACATCGCCGGCACCAATACGCTGAGCATTCCCCCTGCGGCGACCATGACGTACACGGGCGCTGCCGCGCGCAACCTGCAGGAACGGCTCATCACGATCGGTGGCACGGCGGACTTCGTCGGGACGGGTACGATCAACACCGGCCAAGGGGCCATCATCCGGGTGCTCGCGAGCGGCACGGCGAACCTCCAGGCGGACGCGGCGTTCTCGTTCAACCTGGGCGGTGCGCCGACGCTGTTCCACAATCAGGGCACGTTGGTTCGCAATACCACCACCGGTGCGGCGACCATCGGCATGGCCGTCGACAATGATGGCGTGATCGACCTCGTCTCGGGCATCCTGCGCTTGAGCGGTGGCTCCGACGTGCAGACGTGGACGGGCGATGTCACGGTGCCGGTGGGCACGACGTTGGACTTCAACGCGGGGACGTTCGCGCTCGGCGCGGGCAGTGTGGTGAGTGGTGTCGGCGCGCTGAGCGTGACGGGTGCGACGGTGAACGTCGCAGCGCCGTGGGCGTACACCGGTGCAGCCAGCATCACCAACGGCGTACTCAACTACAACGCGCCGAGTGGGAGCATCGCGAACGTCGCGCTCAGCGGTGGTGCGCTCGGCGGCGGCGCCGGGAGCAGTCTCACCGTGCCGACGGTGTTCTCGTGGACCGGCACGTCGGCCATCACGAGCGCGGGAACGGTGAGTATCCCGATCGGGTCGAGCCTCACGATCGCGGACGCGGCGACCAAGACATTGCAGAACGGGTTGCTGTCGGTCGGTGGCAGTCTCGTGTACTCGGGCACGAACACGATGAACACCGGTCAGGGCGCGATCCTGCGCATCCTGGCTGGTGCGAGCATGACGATGAGCGGCGCGCCCACGTTCGCCTACAACCTCGGTGGCGCGCAAACGTCGATCGAGAACCTCGGGACGATCGTCAAGAACACGAGTGCAGGCACGGCGGTGTTCGGGACGTCGTTCGTGAACAGCGGGGCGGTCACTCTCTCCAGTGGCCAGCTGGATCTGACCGGAGCATCGACGTTGGGTGGTACGGTGTCGGTGGCGGCCACCACGACGCTGCGTCTGAACGGCGGCACCGCGACGCTGCAGCCGTCGTTCGTGGTGTCGGGCCTCGGTGAGACGGTGGTGAACGCGGGCATCGTGACGGGTCTCGCGGTCGGTGACACGGCGAACTTCGCGCGGTTGCGGCTGCTTGGCGGCTCGTTGTCGCACGGCGGTGTCGTGCGGTCGGCGGACTACGTGGAGTGGGCCGGCGCGACGGCGATCAACGGGCCGGGTGGTCTCACGGCGGTTGATACGATGGTGGTGAGCGGGACCGCGGCGCGGCAACTCTCGGGCAGCCTTGTTGAGGCGTACGGCGTGACGCTGTGGAGTTCCACGACCACGATCAACAGCGGCAACGGCGCGCGCTGGCGCAACATGCCGACGGGTGACATGACGTGGTCGGGCAACGGCAGCTTCTTGAATAACCTGGGCGGCGCGGTGCCGACGCTGGAGAACCGCGGCATCATTCGCTTCAACGGTGCGGGCACCACGACGGTCACGGCAGCGATCGTCGACACGGTCGGCCTGACCTTCGCAGTGAACGCGGGTACGGTCGCTGCAGGCGGCGGGGGACGTCTGGGCAGCGGCAAGGCGCTGAACGGGTTCCTCGATATCACCGCCGGGGTGATGACCATGCGGACCGGAACGAACCTCGCCAGCGGGACGGGCGGCGTCCGCGTCACCGGCGGCACCGTGACACCGGATAGCGGTGCGGCGGTCACCATCACGCGCCTCGACCTCTTGAGTGGCTTCCTGACCCACGAAGGGACCCTGACGATCGGCTCGCAGTTCAATTGGTCGGGCGGTACGATCCAATCGAACACCGTCGGACTCGGCGGGACGACCACGCTGGCGGCCGTCGGGACGATGAACATCACCGGAGCGGCCGCGCGTTCGGCGACGGGCACGCACCTGCTCAATCTCCTGCCTGGCGCGACGGTCAATCACAACGCGACCGGTCTCATCTCGACGGGGCAGGGCTTCACGGTGCAGAACGGCGGCACGTACAATCTGCAGAACGTCGGTGGGTGGGCGTTCTCGCTGGGCGGCACACAACCGACGTTCCGCAACCTGAGTGGTGCCAGCGTGACATCGAACGGTGCGAGCACCGGCGCGATCGCCATGCGGCTCGACAATCCGGGTGGCGGGTTGATCGTGGCGAGTGACTCACTGCGGTTCCTGCTGGGCAGCACCGGTGCATTGACGGGAACCGCGACGGTGAATGCCGGCGCGCTCGTCCTCGGTGGTGGGCCGTTCCCAATGACGGGCGCGCTCACGATCGCCGGCACGAGTGCGGACCTCGTGATCGACAACGCGGCGCTCACGGTGGGCGCGCAGACACTGACGGTGAACGGTGATCTGCTCACGCGCAACGGCGGAAGCGTCGTCAGCGCGACGGCCACTGGCGTAGTGGATGTGAACGGCAACGCGCAGTTCAACGGTGGGCAGAGTGTGCTCTCCGCGGGCACGTTGCGCGTGGCGGGCAACTTCACGCAGGGGCCGACGGGCGCGACGAACGCGTTCGATGCGAGTGGCACGCACCGGACGATCTTCGACGGTGCGGGCGCGCAGAGCATCACGTTCGCGAATCCGACCGTTTCGCGGTTCAATCGTGTGGAGTTCCCGGCGATCTCGCACGTCGCGACGTTGCAGACCAACGCGACGGTGCTGGATTCGTTGATCATGCTCGGCGGCGGCGGCGCCACGGACCTCGTGGGCGCCGGCACCACCCAGCGCCTCACGGTGAACGGCGTGCTGCGCATGGACTTCTCGACGCTCTCGCCGAGTCTCACCGTGCCGGTGGTCGAGATCTCGGCGGTGCCGGCGGTGGCGGCGATCTCGAGCCCGGGCCGCGGGTTCTCGCCGGATACGGCGGTGTATCTCGGCGCAGCGATCACGGCGTTGCCCACGAACGCGGGCTACAAGTACAAGAGCGTGCGGCTCTCCACCGGCGCGGGCGTGACCATCTCGTCGGACACCATCGCCGGCGATCTGCACACGACATCGACTCTCGCGTCGTATGTGGGATCGGTGACCCACTTCATTCAGGGTAAGCTGCGCACCACGGGCACTGGCTCGATCTTCCTGTTCTCGGTCGATGCGAACGTCACCGTGGGCGACAGCGCGATCTTCTCAGGCGGGTCGACGAACGGATCCTTGAACGCCGGGACGATGACCCTGCGCGGCCATTTCGTACAAGCGGGTGGCAACGCTGCGGCGTTCTCCGCCACCGGGACGCACAACACCATCTTTGCAGGCACGGCGTTGCAGACGATCCGTTTCGACAACCCGGGCACGACCACGACGACGTCGCACTTCGGGCGCTTCACGGTCGGCAACGCGTCCGCGGCAGGCATCCGCATCCTCTCCCCGGTGCACGCCGTCACGCAGCTCGGGTCCACGTTCGCGCGGCCCGCGATCAGTCTGGTCTCCAGCACCACCGGCGACTCGCTGAGCGCGGCCGGCGTGCAAGCCGACTCGATCACGTTCGACAACGTGCCGGTGCGCATCGTCGCGGGCGGGACGATGACGACATTCAGCGTGATCCGGTTCCAGAACATGAGCCCGACCGCGACGCAGCTGCGGATCACGCGCGCCGGGCCGGCCACATCGTTCAATCTCAACCTGATCGACTTCGCCTCGGTGCCGACTAGCGGCTTCTACTTCAGCTTCAACAACACGGCGGTGGGTGCGGCGTTGCCGTTCGCCTTCACCAACACCTCGCCCGCGGCGATCGCGACCTTGAACGGTCGCTACCAACGGCTCGGTGCGACACCTCCGACCGTCACGTGGAACGGCCAGCCCATGCCATAGCGGTTGTCGGCGCTCTATGGTTCATCCAAGCGGGGTTCGCCGAACAACGGCGAACCCCGCTTGACATTCCCATCACCCCAACCGATACTAAACTCACAACTGAAGCCCGTGGTCATTTGCCGCGATTGCCGCCACGCTAAAGAAAGTGCTAAAACGCGATGTCCCGCGGCGTATGCCCGTGGGATTTTTTTTGTTTCCCATCGGCGACGCCACGACTTCTCGAAGACCCGCGGCCCTCTCCCCTCTCCCTCGAGGACCGCCCGATGGACACGCTCGTCGCCGATTCCACCCGAACCCTCCGGTTCGCGGAACTCCCGCCGCTTCCCCTCGAATCCGGGGAACTGCTGGCGCACGGCACGATGGCGTACCACCTCGACGGCAGCATCAACGCGGCGCGCGACAACGTCATCCTCGTGCTGCACGCGCTCACCGGCTCCGCCGATGCCGCCGGCGATTGGTGGAAAGGCATCATCGGCCCAGGCTGCGCGCTCGACACCGATCACTACGCGGTGCTCGCGCCCAATCTCCTCGGCTCCTGCTACGGCTCCAGTGGCCCGCGCGAAGGCGGCGAACACTTCCCGCGCATCACCACGCGCGATCAGGCGCGCGCGGTCGGCGTGCTGCTCGAATCGCTGCGCATCCCGCGTGTCGCACTCGTCACCGGCGGATCACTCGGTGGCATGGTCGCACTGGAGTTCGTCTCCACATTCCCCGGCCGCGCGGAGTCCGCCGTGGTGTTCGCCGCACCCGCGGTGCAGTCGGCGGCGTCGATCGGCTGGGTACACGTGCAGCGTGAAGCGCTGCGCCTAGGTGGTGAAGAAGGACTCGCACTCGCACGGCAGGTCGCCATGCTCACGTATCGCACCGCCGATGGACTGCGCGAGCGCTTCGGGCGTCTGCGTGGGGCCGCGGGCGCGTTCAGCGTGCAGGAATGGCTGTGGGCGCACGGCGCCAAGCTCCGCGCACGATTCGACAAGGCCAGCTACCTCGCGCTGCTCGACGCCATGGATGCACACGACATCGGTCGTGGGCGCGGCGGCAGCGGTGAACGGCTCCGAGAGTCGGGCACCACACTCACCGGCGTCGGCATCCCGGGCGACATCTTTTACCCCGCCGAAGAAGTCGCCGAGTGGGTCGCGGAGGCGGGCGGTACGTATCGCGCGATAGTCTCGGAACACGGACATGACGCCTTCATCCTCGAGCGCACGCGCGTCGGCGCGATCCTGCGCGAAGCCCTCTCCACCCGTCACCAGGCGCCGCGTCGCGCGCGCATCACGCAGGAGGTCGCATGAGCTCCACCTTCGCTTTCGCCCCGTCCGACGCCGGCCACACGCGGCCCACTGATACCATCCGCATCGCACTCGCCGGCTGCGGCACGGTCGGTGGCGCGTTGCTCGATCTCCTCGCGCGCCACGGCGCGCCCATCGAGCGGCGCACCGGCCTCCGCTTCGAGGTGGTCAGCATCCTCGTGCGCGACCGCGAGCTCCCGCGCTCGCTGCACGTGCCGCGCGAGCGACTCACCGATTCGGTGCAGGAGTTCCTCGCCGTCCCCGCAGACATCGTCGTTGAAGCGATCGGCGGCGTGACCACCGCGGCAACCATCGCCCGCGCCACACTCGCCCGCGGGCAGCGACTCGTCACCGCCAACAAGGCCTTGCTACGCGCCGAAGGCCCGGCGCTCGCCGCCCTCGCACACGGCCGTGCGCCACTCGGTGCCGCGATCGATTTCGAAGCGGCCGTCGGCGGTGGTGTGCCGATCGTGCGCGCGCTCCGTGAATCTCTCACCGGCCACGGCGTCTCGCGCATCCGCAGTGTGCTCAACGGCACGACCAACTACATCCTCTCGCGCGTAGAGGACGGCGACGACGAAGCCACCGCACTGCGTGCCGCACAACGTGCCGGCTTCGCCGAGGCCGATCCGTCGCGTGATCTCACCGGTCTCGACGCGGCCGACAAGATCGCCGTGCTCGCCTGGCTCGCGTTCGGCGTCGATCCCACGCGTCTGCCCGTGCGCACGCTCGGCCTCCCGCCCGATCTCGCGACCGCCGTGCGCAACGCGAAGGCCAAGGGCCGCGTGCTGCGGCTCGTCGCTGAGGTCGAGGAACGCGACGGCGTGGTGCGTGCGTCGGTCGCGCCGGTGCTCCTCGACGCCAACGATCCGCTCGCCCGCGCCCGTGACGAGGAGAACGTCGTCGTGATCGAGTCGGAGTCGGCGGGCGCCATCACGTTGCACGGGCGCGGTGCGGGCGGACTCGCCACCGCCTCCGCGTTGCTCGCCGACCTCCTGCGGGCGAGTGCGCCCGTCCTTGCCTGAGAACCACGCCATGCGCCCAGAGACCCTCGCCATCCGCACGCAGACGCCGCGCACGCAGCATCGCGAGCATGCGACGCCGCTGTATCTCACTTCATCGTTCGTGTTCGACTCCGCCGAACAAGCCCGCGCGCTGTTCGCGGAGGAGATCGCGGGGCCGGTCTACTCGCGGTACTCGAACCCCACCACCGACGAGTTCGTCGAGAAGCTGCGTCTGCTCGAAGGTGCCGAGGACGGCATCGCGACCGCGTCTGGCATGTCGGCGGTGTACACCGCGCTGGCGTCCATCGTGCAGTCGGGTGATCACATCGTCGCTGGGCGCGCGGTATTCGGGTCCACGCATCAGCTCTTCACGCGGCTCTTCCCCAAGTGGGGCGTCTCGCACACGTACGTCGATGGTGACGATCCTGCGCGCTGGGCCGCGGCCATCCAGCCCAACACCAAGGTGATCTTCGTCGAGACACCATCCAACCCCGGGCTCGATCTCGTCGATCTCAAGGCACTGGGCGCGTTAGCGCGCTCAAGCGGGATTGCGTTCGTAGTGGACAACTGTTTCGCCACTCCCATCATCACGCAGCCGATCACGTTCGGGGCGAACCTTGTCGTGCACTCCGCCACCAAGTTCATCGACGGCCAAGGGCGCGTGCTCGGCGGAGCCATCGTGGGCGATGCGGCACTCGTGGCCGAGGCGCGGTTCCTCGCGCGGCACTCGGGGCCTGCGCTCGCGCCGTTCAATGCTTGGGTGCTGAGCAAGAGTCTCGAGACGCTGGCCCTGCGCGTGGAGAAGCACTGCGCGAACGCATTGTTGCTGGCCACCGCGCTCGAGGAGGAGCCGGCGGTGCAGCGTGTGCGCTATCCGTTCCTCGCGTCGCATCCGCAGTCAGCGCTCGCACGGCGGCAGATGCGCTGGGGCGGGGGCGTGCTCACCATCGACGTCGGGAGCTACGACACGGCGCGCCGATTCCTCGATGCGCTCACGCTCTGTTCACACTCGCCCAACCTTGGCGACACGCGCACCATCGTCACGCATCCGACCTCGACCACCCATAGCAAACTCACCGACGGCGAGCGTGCGCAGGTGGGCATCACGCCGGGGTTGGTTCGCATCTCCGTGGGGTTGGAGCATCCCGACGATTTGCTCGACGATCTGCTTCAGGCGCTCGGCTCAGGGCGTTGAAGCGCGACTGGCGGGCGCGAGTGCGGCGTCGAGAGGCACTCGTGCCGCGCGAGTGAGCACGGAGTCCACCAGCGTGCGCAGCACATCGGGGCGGTCACCCTGCATGTGTTTGCCCGGCAGCCACACGCGCTCGCGGGGCGCCTGCATCGCATCCCAGAGTGCATCCACGGACTCGCGCGGGATACGTTCGTCGTCGGTCGCACTGAGCATCACCACCGGCCGCGGCGCGACACGCGCAATCCACCGTTCCGGTGCGAAGCGCGGGCCGGAGGCGAGCAGTGTGGCGAGTCCCGCGACAGGCCAGCGCAGTGGCGCGATCGGGATGTCGCGCTTCAACCCGTGTTCGATCATCCGGAACGGCTTCCCGCCGCCGTGTGCGATCCACAGCCGTGTTACGCGTGAGTCACGCGCGGCTGCGATGGTTGCGAACGGCGCACCGAAACTCGCACCCACCAGTTCGACGCGTGCGGGATCCACATCGGGGCGCGCGAGCAGATAGTCGAGCGCCAGGGACACCGCAGGCGGCGTGTCGTAGAACGCTCGTCGGATCGCAGGGATTTGCGCGACCACGGCCAGGCCCTTCGCCTTGTGATCACCCTCGTACGGATACTCGAGTGAGGCGAAGATGGTACCGCGCGGATCGCCCACGAGTGCACCGGCACGCATGCCACGCTGGTGGCCGCCGAGCACGATGAAGAGCGGACGCTTCACCGTCGCTAGCGCCGAGGCGGCACCAGAGTCGGCGCGCTCATGCGGCGTACGCACCGCGAGACGCACCGTGAGTCCGGTCGACGACTGCAGCGTCACCACCTGCTCGCGCGCCGTGCTGTCGGGCACGGTGGCTGCCGTGTCCACGGAGACAAGCGAACCGCGACGGGCATCGAACACCGGCTCCGGATCGCGAAGCAGGTACGCGGTGCCCGCCGCGGTGGTGAGCAGGAGTCCGACCACCGCCCAGCGCAGACGGCGCCGGACGGGCTTAGCGGACGATGAGTGTGTAGCCGCCGAAGTCATCGGCATCGAATGTATTCGCAAGCACATAGTACGTGCCAGCCGCGAACCCGAACGTGATGCGCGCGTCGTCGCCGATGCCACCGTCGTCGTCCGCGACGATCTGGTTGCCCTGCGCATCGCGGATGATCAGGTACGGATCGACGTCGTCGCTGATATGATCGATGGTCAGCACCGAGGCGGTGTCGATATCCATGCGCCAACGGTCGGCGTACGTGCCGTCGGTGAGTCGGCAGGACTCGCGCACGAGCACGCCGGTGACCGTGTCACCGAACGCCAGGTTGCCGACCGTCGTGTTACATGCCAAGGATTCCGTCGGCGGGCCGGTCGGACCATCGTCGTCACAGGCCGCAGCGGTGAGGGTCACAGCAGCGAGCGTCGCCAGCAGCGCGGCACGTCGGGGCACTCGGAGCATCGGTTCCGTTCCGTGAGAGGTTCAGCGGTGATACACGCGGGTCCGCCGAAAGAGCCACTGTTCCATCCGCCCAGAATGACGACGGGGCCGCGCGAGTTCCGCGCGGCCCCGTCGCCCTCCCCGAAGGGACGCTTACGGCTTCTTGAGCGCCTTCACGTCCGCCGGCGCCGCCACCAGCGCCGGGTCGATGTCGCCGACCTCGGCCGACACGATCTTCATGACCTGCTCCATGCCCATCACCTGCACGGTGATCTTGTGCGGCATCATGATGCCGCCCACGGAGCGGTAGTCGCCGATCTTGCTGACGGCGTCGAGTTCGCCCTGCGGCGAGCTCTGCTTGGCCAGCGTCTCGATGATCAGGCCGGACTTGGTGGAGTAGCAGTCGGTGGTGGTACGACCCGACTTCCAGGTGTGCTTCACGCGCAGGCACTTCTCGCCGTCGACTTCGGCCTCACCAGCCATCTCCGAGGCGCTGAACAGCGAGGCCGGGCGGAGCATCGCATTCATGTCGGCACCGTCGGCCACCGTCGCCGCCTCCATGCCGGTCATGATGCGCGCGCCCTGCATCGGATCGCTCGACCACGCGATGGTGCCGTCATAGCCCGAGCGCATCTCACCGATGCCCGGCAGGCTGATGGTCACCGCGACCTGGTTCGGACGACGCTGCACCGACGAGATCGTGGCGGTCATGCCCATGGCGGCCATCTCCATGGTCATGGTGGACTTCATGCCCTGGATGGACGCGATCTTGCCTTCGGGATCGACGGCCTTGGCGTACTTCGCGAGCAGTTCCTCGGGGGTCTGCGCCGCAACAGCGCGCCCCGCGACGAGGGAGAGGGCAAGCAGGGACAGACGGACAGAACGACGCGAGAGCACATGGCCTCCGAGCGAGTGGGGTCGTGCGGTGTCGGGGTGCGCGGACGCGTACCCCTTCTGAATGGGACGAACAACGGCCGCGTGGATCACGGCGCCCCCCGCGCGATCCAGGCACGGGCGGCTTCGAGGGCGGCGTCCCGTCCGCTCCTCAGGTCAACGAGTGTCAACGGCGTGGGTTCCTCAGGGATCACGCCGATGCCTTCCACTCGACGCCCCTTCGCGTCGGCGTGGTCGGCGATCACATGCATCAGGATGTCACCGCTGGGCAGCGCACCGGCCGCGGCCGGCAAGGCCATGCCCGCGCTGCGCGTGCCGAACACGCGGGCGCGGCCGAGCGCCTGCATGCCGGCCGCGAAGAACTCCGAGGTGCTCGCCGAATATTCATCGACGAGGATCGCCACAGGGCCCTTGAACGGCGGATGCACACCGCCCGAGCGATCGACGCTGCGCGGGTTCGCAGCGAACCGCATCACGCCGCTGCGCGTCTTGAGTTCACCGAGCGAGACGGACGTGTCGAGCATGTGCCCCGCCACACCCGCGAGCATGCCGATCACACCGCCGGGATTCCCGCGCAGGTCGATGATGAGCGCATCGGCATCGCGGCTGGCGAAGAACATCGTGTCGAGTCGCGGCGACAACACCGGGAACCATCCGCTCCAGCTGATCGTCGCGACCGTGCGCGATCCGCGCGGCGTCTTGATGGTCTCTCGCGTTGCGGACGACTGGATCACCATCGACGGTAGATTGCCGAACTTCGTGACGGTTCCCGTCATGGGCGTGCGCACGAGGCGATGTGCGGTTTCGCGACCGCGCGCATCACGGAGCGTGATACGGAGCGTGTCACCCACACCGCCGCCGAGTCGCCCCTTGATGAGCGTGGTCACCAAACGGTCCGCGGCGACGGTATCCTTGGGCATCGATTCACGCAGCATCTGGCGCAAGCGCGGGACGGTCGTCGTGTCGAGACGCGTGACGATGTCGCCGGTGCGGATGCCGGCCTTCGCGGCTGGCGAGCCCGCCTCTACACGCCACACCACCACGTCCGTGCCGACGGGTCGCACGTCGAGTCCGGTCGAGCCGGGTCGCGCACCTTCACGACTCCCGCTCGTGCCCATCGGATCGGACGAGGACGGGGTGTCCAGCGCCGACTTGGGCAGCAGCACGAAGTGCGACATCTCCGGCACCGCGATCAACGCGCGGATCGCGCGACGCACCGCGTCGGCATCGGCGTCATCACCGAGTGTACCGCGCAGCGAGTCGCGCACCGTACGCCAGCGGCCCGAGACGAACGCGGTGTCCCAGTACGTGCGCGAGATCGCCGACCACGCCGAGTCGAAATCGGCGCGGGGCGCGAGCACCTGCGCTTGCGCGGGGTGAGCGAACGAAAGGGCCAGCACCAACACCAGCTTCCGCATCATGCGGTCGTCTCCGGGGAAAGGGTCGGCACCGCACCAGTGCGTCCGTACACCAACGTGGACAGCGGCGGGAACGGCGTCCGTGAGAACACCGCCTCGATCGGCACGCCGAACACATCGCTGATCTTGAACGCCAACTCGAGCGACGGATTGTACTCGCCGCGCTCGAGGTATCCGACGGTCTGATAGTTCACGCCGAGCGCCTCGGCCAAGGCCTGGCGCGACATCCCGCGTTCGGCCCGCAGCACCGCGAGCCGATTGAAGAGCGGACTGGCCTCCGGACGGCCTCGGTCGGCAGATTTCATGGGTTGACGATAGTATTAGTACAACAGAACATCAATAGGACTGACGAGAGATTGTGTAAAGGAGATGTATGCTCGGCGCCCAGGCCCACCCCGATATAAATGAAGGGACCCCGCTAACTTACCCCCGTGACCGCCACCATCCTCCCCCCCGACGAGTCGCTCCGACTCGTGCCAGAACTCGCTGCCACGCGCAACGCGAAGGTCTGGGTCTATCGATTTACCGAGCCCAGCCACGGCTGGACGCTCTCCGTCGCCACTCACGCCGAGCCGGGCTCTCAGAAGCTCTCGCTCGGCGGTTTTCGTATCGCACCGGTGGAACGCACCTCGGCGCCGGGGTTCACCACCGATCGTGAGGCGATCGCGCTGGCGATGGGCATGGAGGAGAAGGTCCACTGGTCGCGCGTGATCGGCGTGGGCGGACCGCTCGCCGCACGTGACCTCTCGCGCGTGGTGGGCGGCAAGTGTGTGCTCGCACCCAGTGCCGATGCGCGCGTGGGCCAGCCGCACGATGCCGCGTTGCTCGACTTTGCGATCGCGTCGTTCCTCGAGATCGAGCGGTCGGCGGGCATCCGACTCACCACCGGGCAGGATCTCGGGCATGGTCTGATGCACGACGGAAAGACGACGTCGCTCGGGTACCTGAATGCGCGGTACAAGGGCAGCGTCGTTGCGGATACTTCGGTGCCCACGGGCGAAGGGAACTACCGCATCCTCGATGGCATGCTGCGGGCGAGTGGTGTGCCGCTCGAGCGCGCGACGGTCGCACTCATCGGCTGCGGCAACATCGGCATGCACATCATCGGTCGCTTGCGCTCGCGCGGCACGACGATCCTCGCGTGTGAGTCACGCGCTGAACGCCGCGCGGAGCTCGAGGCGATGGGGATCCGTACGTGGACGCCGGAGCAGAAGCTCGCGCTACTCAAGGAACCGATCGATGCGCTCGTGGTGAACGCGGCGGGCGGTACGCTCGATCGCGCGACGGTCGAGGCCTGCGCGGCCAACGCGCGGCTTGCGGTGATCTGCGGCAGTGAGAATCTCGTGATGCCGGATGCGTCCGCCGTCACGGTGCTCGAGCGCGCGCACAAAGTGTATGCACCCACCGAACTCGGCGGCATGATGGGCTATCTCACCGCGGTGGAGGAGTACCTCGCGAAGGATGCCGGCGTGCCGTTCGACGTGCAGACGCTGATCGAGGCCGCGAAGAAGCTCGACGAGGCCGGGTTCCGTGCGACGACGCGTGTGCGCGAGGGCGGCTACGCGGAGTCGTTCGAGCAGGTGATCACGGCGATCTACGGCGCGTAGTCGCGGCTACGCGCGTAGGGCTCAGCGCGCGCGGAACTTCGCCAGCGCGTCACGTGTGAAGTCCGACAGCACCATACGACCGCTCATCGCGGCGCGCTCGCCCATGCGCTCGGCCCAGTCCTCGGTGCCGCGCCAGAAGATCTTCTTCATCTCGCGCATCGCTTCGGGGTTCGCGGCCGCGAGGCGCGTGGCGTGTGCATCGATGGCGGCGTCGAGCTGCGCCGCGTCATCGACGAGCGTGGAGTACAGGCCGTGGCGTTCGCACCATTCGGCATCATGCCAGTCCGCGTGCACGCCGAGGTTCATGAACGGCGCGAGTCCGAGTTTGCGTTCGATCACCACGCCGACCACGAACGGGCCGATGCCAACCTGCAACTCGCTGAGCTTCACCTGCGCGCTGCGCACCGCGATGGAGTAGTCGCTGGCCGCGATCACGCCGATCGCGCCGCCCGCCGCACGGCCCTGGACCCGGGTGAGCACGAACTTCGGCGCGCGCGTGATGGCGAGGATCACGCGGGAGAACCCGCTGAAGAACTCCTTGCCGGCCGCCGCGTCGGCGAGGGCGGTGAACTCGTCGAACGAGGCGCCCGCGCAGAAGGTGCTGTTCCCGGCGCTGCGGAGCACGATGACCCGGGCCGCGGGGTCCTCCCCGAGCTGGGTGATGGCGGCGGCCAGCTCGTTCAGGAGCTTGGCAGGTAGGGAGTTCCCCTTCGGGTGGGCGAACTCGACGGTCCCGATGCCGTCCTTGACGGCGGTCCGGACCGTGCCCTCAGGCACCCCGGCAGAGCTGGAAGCGTTGGCAGTCATGGCACTAACTTACATCCTATGGAACAGACCCCCAACGCCCCCGTGGACGAGTCGGCCCTCAACGCCGCCTTCGAAGCCAAGATCGCCGCCGGCGACAGCATCGAGCCCAAGGATTGGATGCCCGAGCGCTATCGCAAGCAGCTGACCCGGATGATGTCGCAGCACGCGCACTCCGAGATCGTCGGCATGCTGCCGGAAGGCAACTGGATCACCCGCGCGCCGAGCCTGCGTCGCAAGATGTCGCTCATCGCCAAGGTGCAGGACGAGGCGGGGCACGGGCTCTACATCTACTGCGGCACCGAGACGCTCGGGGTCGATCGCTATGACCTGTTCAATCAGCTGCTCGATGGCACCGCGAAGTACTCGAGCATCTTCAACTATCCCACGCTGTCGTGGGCGGACATGGGCGTGATCGGCTGGCTGGTGGATGGGGCGGCGATCGTGAACCAGACGGTGCTCGCCAAGACCTCGTACGGCCCGTACGCTCGCGCGATGGTCCGCATCTGCAAGGAAGAGAACTTCCACAAGCGCCAAGGCTACGAGATCTGCGCCACGCTGGCCAACGGCACGCCGGCGCAGCGGGAGATGTTGCAGGACGCGGTGAACCGCTTCTGGTGGCCGTCGCTCATGATGTTCGGCCCCAGCGACAAGGACTCGCCGAACTCTGCGGAACTGCTGCGCTGGCGCGTGAAGCGGAAGACGAACGACGAACTCCGTCAGCGCTTCGTGAACCTCACGGTGCCGCAGGCGCAGGCGATCGGCCTCACGCTGCCGGATCCCGATCTCACGTTCAACACAGCGACGAAGAACTGGGATTTCGGCGAGATCGACTGGGCCGAGTTCTTTGAAGTGATCAAGGGCAACGGGCCGTGTAACAAGGAACGGCTCGCCGCGCGCAACAAGGCGCACGACGACGGGCGTTGGGTGCGTGACGCCGCCACGGCGTACGCCGAGAAGCAGAAGGCGCGCGCCAAGACCGAGGCTGCGTGATGGCCGCCACCACGGGAACCAACGGCAGCACCGGTGACAGCCACTGGCCGCTCTGGGAAGTCTTCACGCAGGGTGCGCAGGGTCAGCCGTTCGAACACGCGGGCTCGGTGCACGCCACCGACGCTGAACATGCGATGCAGAACGCGCGCGATGTGTACGCGCGTCGCGGCGAAGCGGTGAACCTCTGGGTGGTGCCGAGCAGCGCGATCACGGCCTCGGCGCCGAGTGATGCGGGGCCGTTCTTCGATCCGGGGAACGACAAGGCGTATCGGCATCCGCAGTTCTACAAGGTGCCGCGCGGCGTGAAGGTCTTTTGAGCGCCGCCGCCGCAGGGCACGAGGACGAACCGGGCATCGCCGCGGGTGAAGCGGCGGCCGGCACGCGCGCCGTCGCCGGTGCGCGCCGCGCGCCGATGGGTGACCCGATCGTGGAGCTGCTGCTGCGGCTCGGTGATGACCGGCTCATCCTCGGGCATCGCCTCTCCGAAGTGACCGGCCACGGGCCGATCCTCGAGGAGGACATCGCAACCGCGAACATGGCGCTCGATCTCATCGGGCAGGCCGCGTCGATGCTGCGCCTCGCGGGCGAGACCGAGGGCAAGGGACGCGACGAGGATGCGCTCGCGTACTTCCGCGACGCGGTGCAGTTCCGTAACTGCTTGTTGGTGGAACAGCCCAACGGTGATTTCGGTCAGTTGATGGTGCGGCAGTTCCTCTTTGATGCCTACAGCGTGTTGCTGCTCGACGAACTGTCGCGCGCGTCGCATGCGGGGATCTCGGCGATCGCGGTGAAGGCACTCAAGGAAGCGAAGTACCACCTGCGGCACTCGAGTGAATGGGTGGTGCGTCTGGGCGACGGGACCGAGGAGAGCCACGCGCGTGTGCAGCGCGCTCTCGACGCGCTGTGGCGTTTCACCGGCGAGTTGTTCGTGGCGGACGAAGTGGATGCGGCCGCAGCAGCGAAGGGCGCGGCGGTGGATCTCGCGGGCATCCAGTCGCGCTGGAACGCGATGGTGGACGAGGTGCTCACGCGCGCGACACTCACACGTCCGGCCGATGCCGCGATGCAGCGCGGTGGTCGCAGCGGGCGCCACACCGAACACCTCGGGCACCTGCTCGCGACGATGCAAATCGTCGCGCGTTCACACCCCGGCGCCACTTGGTGAGTCGCGTTTGACGCGTGGGGTAACCCCGCGCGGCTGCGATGACTTCCAGACCCCCACATGCTGACCAAAGACGCCGCCCTCGCCGTAATCGGGACCGTGCCGGACCCCGAGGTGCCCGTGATCTCCGTGGTGGAGCTCGGCATCGTGCGCGACGTGCGTGTGGATGACACTGGAGCGGTGGCGGTGACCATCACGCCGACCTACTCCGGCTGCCCTGCGATGTATGAGATCGAGAAAGACATCCGGACGGCACTCGAAGCCGCCGGCGCGACGAGCGTCTCGGTGCAGACCGTGCTGTCGCCCGCATGGACGACGGATTGGATCGGCCCCGACGCGCGCGAGAAGCTGCGCAAGTACGGCATCGCCCCGCCGGGCAAGGCAGAGCAGGGTGGTCTCATCACACTGACGCGCGCCCGTCAGCCAGTGACGTGCCCCTGGTGTGGCTCACGCGACACCGAGTTGAAGAGCGAGTTCGGAAGCACCGCGTGCAAGGCGATCCATGTGTGCCGGGCGTGCCGTCAGCCGTTCGACGAGTTCAAAGCGCTCTGACGGTTTGGTGTGCGGGAAGAGTCTTCCGGCTCTTCACCATAGAGGACACAGAGGACACAGAGAAGGCCAAGGTAGGAACCCCCGCCGCTCCCGCTCCGCAGTCCCCTCCCCCCGCATCCCGCATCTCCCCCGCGCCCCGCACCGTCCGTCACCACGCATCGTAGTACCCCCCGTATCGCCCGTCCGTAAACGAACACCCACCCCACGGTATCCGACTGACGAGCCCACTTCACCTCGTCAGGAGCAGCCCATGCGCATCGGCACCCCGTGGTCCCGCACCGCACGTCTCGCCATCCTCCCCGCCGTCGCGACCGTGCTCGCCGCGAGCCCGTTCTTCGGCCCGCCGCACATCACCGTCAGCGCCGTGAACGGCACGCCGCCGACGCCGGGCGCGGTATTCGCGATCACGACCGAACATCACACCGAAGAGGAGTGGGCCGAGGTCTCCGCGCAGGCCGTCACGATGCGCGGTGGCAAGCGAGTCGAGCAGGCGCTGGAGATCACGCGTAGTTCGACACGCGGTCGCTATGGCGTGCGCAAGCAGTGGGAGATAGGCGCGCCGGTGCTGCTCGTGTTCACGATCAAGCAGGGGGATCACGGCGCGCACGGCATGGCGTCGGCACTGGTGAAGATCGATGCGGCCGGGACGGTCGTTGGCATTGAGAATCTCACGGAGCGGAACGCCCGAGGAGACGTGTATCCGAGAGGGGCGACGCAGGCGGACTTGGTGAAGGCGCTGACGGAACTGCGTGGTGAGTTGTGAGCAATAAGCTGTGAGTAACGGCGATGCGGAGAGGCGTCGCGAGGAAGTGGGCGGGACGATGCACGACGGGCCGCCTGTGAGGGCGGCCCGTCGTGTCTGACGTCCATCTCAACCATCCGCCATCTGCCATCCACCATCTGCCCCTCACACGTGCTTCAACTTCCACTTCCCCCGCTTGAACAGCAGTCCGCTCACCACCGCCAGCACCGAATACGCGACGGTCACCGCGATGAATACTCCGTTCTGCTGTAGCCCCATCGGATACGAGAGGAACCACGCCAACGGGATCTGCAGCACCCAATAGACCCACAGGTTGATCCACGTCGGCGTCCAGGTGTCACCGGCGCCGTTGAACGACTGCTCGAGTACCATACCCGCCGCGAAGAACGGGAAGCCAAGCGACATCCACCGCAGGCCGGTGACAGCGACCTCGGCCACTCCCGCGTCCTTGGTGAAGAGCGACACGATCGGCGGCGCGAACAACAAGAAGATCACGCCGATGCCGCCGAGGAACGCGACGTCGTACTTCGTCGCCGCCCACACGGCCGCCTCGGCGCGTTCGGGCTTCTTCGCGCCGAGTGATTGCCCCACCATCGTCGCGGCGGCGCCGCCGAGTCCGAACGCGGGCATCATCGCGAAGATCACGAGCCTGATGGCGATGGTGTAGCCCGCCATCGCTTCAGGACCGAAGCCGGCGACCACACGCACCAACCCCATCCAGCTCATCGAGCCGATCGCGACCTGGAACGTGCCGAGTCCCGAGAGCCGTGCGATGCTGAGCATGGTCTTGGGTTCAACCGTGAGATGCGACCGCTTGATGGCGAGATGCCCGGCGCCGCGCGCCAACATGCCGAACGCCATCAGCAGGCCGATACCACGTCCGATCGTTGTAGCGATCGCGGCACCGGTCACACCGAGCTCGGGGAAGGGTCCGAGACCGAAGATGAGCACGGGGTCGAGCACGATGTTGATCGAATTGGCGACGATGAGGATGCGCATCGCGATCGCCGGGTCGCCCGCGCCGCGGAACACGGCGTTCACCACGAACAGCAGGAACGCCGTCGCGCTGCCACCGAGCATCACGCGCGCGTAGCCGGTGCCCGTCGCGATCACCTCGGCGTCGGCGCCCATGAGCGCGAGCAGCTGCGGGGCGAAGATCGCGCCGATCAGTCCGAGCACGCCCGAGATCAACAGGCCGAGCAGGATCACCTGCATCGCGGCACGACCGGCGCCGTCGGCATCCTTCTCGCCGATGCGTCGCGATACGGTGGCGGTGGCGCCGATGCTCAGGCCGAACGCCAACGTGTAGATCACGATCATCAGCGATTCGGTCAGCCCGACCGTTGCGACGGCCGCCGCGCCGATCCGCCCGACGAAGAACACGTCGACCACCGCGAAGATGCTTTCCATCGCCATCTCGATCACCATCGGGACGGCGAGCAGGAAGATCGCGCGGCCGAGCGGGCCGCTGGTGTAGTCGTGTGTGGTGCCGCGGAGTGCGTCGCGGATATCGCGCCACACGCTGCCCGACGGCGGCGGGGGTGCGTGTTCAGCCGACGCGGAACTCTCTACCGGACTATGCATGCAGAACCTCTGGGATCATTAAATGAAGAACGCCCCGACTGCGGTCCGAAGCAGGCGGGGCGTGGATCCACGGGGAGCGACGATGTCGCTGCTACCCGAGCTGCCCTGCTTCGATCGCGACAACACCGACGGCAGACTTGTTGTCCATCGAAGCACCAAGGCAGGAGGTTGCGCGCGCGTCACAGGCGTGGCGCGGCGACAGGTAGGGTACTACGCGCGTAGAAGTTCCGCAATAGCCCCCGCGATGCGGTCGGCGTCGGGGAGCACGGCGTCGAGCAGCACGGGGTGATACGGCATCGGGATGTCCTTTGGGGCGAGACGTATCACCGGTGCATCGAGATGCCAGAAGACCTCCTGCGTCACGGTCGCCGCGACTTCCGCGCCGAATCCCGCGGTGAGGTTGTCCTCGTGCACGATGAGGCAGCGCCCTGTCTTGGTGACCGACGCGAGCACCGCGGCGCGATCCCACGGCGCGATGGTGCGCAGGTCGAGCAACTCCACGTCGCCCGCGAATCGATCAGCGGCGTCGATACAGCGATGCACCATCGCGCCCCACGACACGAGCGTGAGCGCCTTGCCCTCGCGCACCACACGCGCCTTGCCGAACGGGATCATGTAGTCGTCGCCCGGATACCGCGCACTGCCATCGCCGGTCATGAGCAAGGAGCGATGCTCGAAGTACACTGTCGGGTTGGGTGAGCGCATCGCGGTGCGCAGCAGACCCACCGCGTCCGCCGCGTTGGACGGGATCGCCATCTGCCAGCCGTAGGCGTGCGCGAAGCGCACTTCATCTGACAATGAGTGCCATGGATCACCCACGTCCTTGCCGAAGCCGCCCGGCATGCGCACCACCATCGGCGCGGCAAAACGATTCGCCGTGCGCCAGCGCATGGTGCCGGTGTTGTTCAACTGTTCGGTCGCAGGGTCCGCGTACTTCCGGAACTGGATCTCGGCGACCGGCATCAAGCCGCTGATCGCGAGGCCCGACGCGCGGCCGATGATGCCTTCTTCGGAGAGACTGGTGTCGAACACACGCGCGGCACCGAACTGCTTCTGCAGTCCTTCGGTCACAAGATGCACACCACCCTTCTTGCCCACATCCTCGCCGAACACCACGACCTTGGGATTCACTTCGAGTTCGCGGCGCAGCGTGCGACGCACGGCTTCGGCGAAGCGCAGCATGTCGCCGTCCTCGCGCGGCGTCTCCGTGCCGCCGAGTGCGTGGCGCCACGCGCGAGTGAGACCGCCGAACGCTTCGGGCGCGCCGGCGCGGTCGTCGGCGTACATGTGCTCGCCGATCTTCGCCGCGTCGGGGATGCCGCGTGCACGCGCAGCCGTCAATGCAACGTCGACATCGCGTACGACTTCGGCCTCGAGGGCGGTCCACTCCTTCTCGGACATCAGCGACGGCACGAGATACTGTTTGAGCCGCGGCAGCGGATCACGCGCCTGGTCGGCGGCGATCTCCGCGTCCGTGCGATAGCCCTTCTGGTTGTCCGGTCCCGAGTGACTCGAGAGGCGCGGCAGCGTGAGATGGACCAGCGCGGGGCCGGCACCACTGCGCACATGGTGCACACATTCCTGCAGGAGACGCGCGGACTCGTGCGGGTCCGTGCCATCGCCATCGCGGAGGAACAGGTTGGTGAACGACGCGAGGTTCTTCGCGATGTTGCCGCCGGGCGTCTGCATCTCGCCCTTCACGGAAATGCCGAGGTCGTTGTCCTCGATGTAGAACAACATCGGGAGTTTGAGCGTGGTCGCCATGGTGAGCGCGGCCCAGAAGCCATTAGTCGCCACCGAGCCATCGCCACCGAGCGCGACACCGAGCGCGCCCTTCCAGCTCGCGTCCTTGAGGACGTCGCGATGATACGTGACCGACTGGGCCCAGCCCGCAGTGGGCGTGTACTGCGAACCCACGTCGCCGCTCATCGGCAGTACCACCGGCCCGTCGGGATTCGGCAGGTTGCACACCACGCCGATGTCGCGTCCGTCGGAGAATCCGCCGGCACGACCCAGCGGCGAACCGAGCGCGTCCTCGAGGGTGAGGCCGAGCGAGAGCAACATGGGCCGGCTGCGATAGTACGCGCCCGCCGCGTCGTGCTTGCCGTTGATCAACGACCCCAGGATGCACTGCGCCATGTCGTGGCCGCGTGCGGAGAACTGGTAGAGCACCACGTGGTCCTTGGGGACGGTGGCGCGGTTGCGATTGGTCGCTTCCTCGACGTCGTCGAGCGCGCGCGAGGCAAGCGTGTTGTATGCGATGCGACGCCAGTCGAAGCCGGCGAGGGGTTTCGGTGCCATGGGTGGAATCTGGCGGGGGGACGGGGGAGGCGGTACCTCTGGGGGCGCCCTCGCCCATCGGCTATCTGCTATCTTCTCCCTATGTCCAGCGCACCCCTCCTCTCCGAGCTCACCGACGGCGTCCTGGTTCTCACGCTGAACCGTCCCGAGGTGCTCAACTCGTTCAATCGGCCGATGGCTCTGGCGCTCCAGGCCGAGCTTGCGCGCGCCGGGTCAGACCCTGCCGTACGCGCCGTGCTACTCACCGGGAGCGGCCGAGGCTTCTGTGCAGGGCAGGACCTCTCCGAAGTACTCCCGCAGGGTGATGGGCCGATGCCCGACATCAGCGAGACGGTTCGCGCGAGCTACAACCCCATCATCAAGGCCATCCGGCATCTCGAGAAGCCGGTGATCTGCGCGGTGAACGGTGTCGCCGCAGGGGCGGGCGCCAACCTCGCATTCGCCTGTGATCTCACCATCGCGGCCGAAGAGGCCACGTTCGTGGAGAGCTTCGCCAAACTCGGTCTGATCCCCGACACCAGCGGCACGTTCTTCGTGCCGCGCCTGATCGGCCCGCAGCGTGCGACCGCGATGTTCTTCCTCGCCGAGAAGATGCACGCGACCAAGGCGAAGGAGTGGGGTCTCATCCATGATGTGGTCCCGCACGCGCAGTTGCATGAGGTGGCACTGCATCTCGCCAAGCAGCTCGCGACGCAGGCCCCGCGCGGGTTCGGTCTCACCAAGCGTGCGATGAACGCGTCGTGGACCAACGACATCGACGCACAGCTCGAGGTGGAGGCCGACTGTATGCAGGAGGCCGGCCGTACCGCGGACTACGAAGAGGGCGTGCGCGCGTTCCTCGAGAAGCGGAAGCCCACTTACACCGGCGCCTGACATGCCGACTCTGGGCAAGGACAGTGTGATCGGCGTGGTCGGTGCGGGCGCGATGGGCGCCGGCATCGCGCAGGTCGCGGCGAGTCGTGGGCATCGTGTGGTGCTCGCCGATGCGCAGGTCGCGGCGATCGCGCGGGCCAAGGACGGCCATGCGAAGGCGATGGCGCGCGAGGTGGAGAAAGGTCGACTCACGCGCCCCGATGCCGACGCGGTCCTTGCGCGCCTCACGTACGTGGAAGGGGTCGACGCGCTCGCGCTGACGCAGTTCGCCGACTGTCGGCTGGTCATCGAGGCCATCGTCGAGGATCTGGGCATCAAGCAGACGCTGTTCACCGCGCTTGAGAAAGTGATCGCGAACGACGCGGTGCTGGCCACCAACACGTCGTCGCTCAGCGTGGCGGCACTCGCCGGCGCGTGTCAGCGCCCGGAGCGCGTGGTCGGCATCCACTTCTTCAATCCCGCGCCGGTGATGCCGTTGGTGGAGATCATCCCGTCGATCATCACCGATGCGGCCGTCACCGACGCCGCCCAGGAGCTGGTCGATGCGTGGGGCAAGGTCACGGTGCGCTGCACGGACACGCCGGGCTTCATCGTGAACCGCATCGCGCGCCCGTTCTACGGCGAGGCGCTGCGCATCCTCGAGGAGCGGCTCGCCGATGCCCCGACTATCGACTGGGCCATGAAGGAACTCGGCGGCTTCAAGATGGGGCCGTTCGAGCTCATGGACTTCATCGGCAACGATGTGAACTTCGCCGTCACGCGTTCGGTGTTCGAGGCGATGTTCTACGATCCGCGCTACAAACCGGCGCTCACACAGCGGCGCCTGGTGGAGGCGGGGCTGCTCGGTCGCAAGACCAAACGCGGCTACTACGACTATCGCGACGGCGCCGTGGCGCCCGAGCCCAAGCGCGACGAGACGATGGGCCGTGTGATCGTCGACCGCATCGTCGCCATGCTCATCAATGAAGCGGTCGATGCCGTGCAGCTTGGTATCGCGTCCCCGCAGGACATCGAACTCGCGATGACCAAGGGCGTGAACTACCCGCGTGGTCTCCTCGCGTGGGGCGACGCGCTCGGCGCGGGGCAGGTGCTCGCCACGCTCGAGTCGCTGCAGGCGGAGTACGGCGAGGACCGGTATCGCCCGAGTCCGTTGCTGCGTCGCACCGCGAAGAGCAACGGGATGCTGCTCACGTGAGCACGGCACCCGCGCTCCCGCGGCTCGAGATCCCGGCCACCCAGCCGCACAGCGACGCCGATCGCGCGGCCCGCGCCGTCGTCGAGCGCATGTTCGCCAAGGACGCGTTCTCCCACTGGCTCGGCGTGGAGATCGTGGATGTCCGTGTCCACTACGCGGTCATTCGCATGAGAGTGCGCCCCGAGATGGTCAACGGCTTCGGCTTCGGGCACGGCGGCATCGTATTCAGCTTCGCCGACAGCGCACACGCGTTCGCCACCAACTCCGACGGCGAGATCAGCGTCGCGGTCGACTGCTCGGTGAGCTACCCGGCCGCGTTGCGCGTGGGCGATGTGCTCACGGCGATCGCGGTCGAACAGACGACCACCAACCGATTGGGCTTCTGCGATGTCACCGTCCGCAATCAGGACGACGTGATCGTCGCACACTTCCGCGGCACCGTGTACCGTACCCGCAAGCCACTCCCCGAATGACCACCGCCTACATCATCGACGGCGTCCGCACGCCGATCGGCAACCTCGGTGGTGCGCTCGCATCCGTGCGCGCCGATGACCTCGCCGCCCACGCCATCCGCGCCCTGCTCGCGCGCCACGACGGTCTCCTCCACGCCGCCATCGCCGATGTGATCCTCGGCTGCGCGAACCAAGCGGGTGAGGACAATCGCAACGTCGCACGCATGGCGCTGCTGCTCGCTGGACTGCCGGTCGCGGTGCCGGGCGAGACGGTGAATCGCCTGTGCGCGTCCGGACTCAGCGCCGTCGCCGGTGCGGCACGCGCGATCAAGTCCGGCGAAGGTGATCTCTACATCGCCGGTGGTGTGGAGAGCATGACGCGTGCGCCGTACGTTCTCTCCAAAGGTGCCACGCCGTTCGCGCGTGACATGCAGTTGTTCGACACGAGTCTCGGCTGGCGCTTCGTGAACCCGGCGATGAAGGCTGCGCACGGCACCGACTCGATGGGCGAGACCGCCGAGAACGTCGCGACGCAGTATCACATCTCGCGCGACGACCAAGACGCGTTCGCGCTGCGCTCGCAGCAGAAGGCATCGGCGGCGCGCAGCGCGGGCCGATTCGCCGAGGAGATCGTGCCGGTGGAGATCCCGCAGAAGAAGGGCGCGGCGGTGACGGTGGAGCACGATGAGTTCCTGCGGCCCGACACCACGCTCGAGACGCTGGCGAAGCTCAAGCCCGCATTCCGCCATGACGGGCAGGGCTCCGTGACGGCCGGCAACAGCTCCGGACTCAACGACGGTGCTGCGGCGCTGCTGCTCGCGTCCGAAGCCGGTGTCGCCACGCACGATCTCACGCCGGTGGCGCGTGTCGTCGCGAGTGCGGCCGCCGGTGTTGCACCACGCGTCATGGGCATCGGTCCGGTGCCGGCGACCAAGCTCGCACTGCAGCGCGCGGGGATCACGCTCGATCAGCTCGATGTGATCGAGCTCAACGAAGCGTTCGCGGCGCAGGGGCTGGCGTCACTGCGTGAGCTCGGCATCGCGGACGATGACGCACGCGTGAATCCCAACGGCGGTGCGATCGCGATCGGGCATCCGCTCGGCATGAGCGGCGCACGTTTGGCGCTGACCGCCACGCGCGAACTCCAGCGGCGCAACGGACGCTATGCACTTTGCACGATGTGCATCGGCGTGGGACAGGGCTACGCGATGGTAATCGAGCGCGTCTGAACGCGGCGCGCGGTCTGCGGTCAGCCAGCGGTCAGCGCGCGAGCATCGCGGCGAGGCGTTCATCGAGTTCGGTGGCCGCGAACGGTTTGCGCAACAGCCCGAGTTCCTCTGATTGACGCGCGGCACGGTCGAGTGCCGTTCCCGTGTGGCCGGAGATCAAGAGGATCGGTAACGTGGGTCGCGTGCTGCGGATCCACTCGGCGAACTCCAGTCCGGTCTCGCCCGGCATCATCACGTCGCTCACCACCGCGTCGATCCGCGAGGCCTCGGACTCCAGCGTGAGTCGTGCGTCGGCGGCGGACGTGACGGGGATCGCGGTGTAGCCCAGCGCATCGAGTAGACGCGTGAGCTGCTCGCGGACTGAGATTTCGTCTTCGACGAGAAGGATCCGTCCCTTGCTCGTGGCGCGCGACGCGCTGGTCGCGAAGACGGGCACGGACACCGGGGCCGGTACATGGCGCAGCGGTCCGCTGGTTCGCGCCGGCCGCACGGCGGTCGAGACCGCGGCGGGCAACCAGAGCGACACGCGGGTGCCATCCGAGGGGCTCGACGTGACCTGCAGTCCGCCGTCGGCTCCTTCCACGAGCGGTCGTACTCCGATCAAACCCAGGCCTGTGCCGCGCCCGCCGGACTTCTGCGTGAAGAACGGATCGAACATGCGTCGGCGCACATCGTCCGACATGCCATGCCCGCGGTCGATCACCTCGACTCGCGCGTGTCGTCCGGCCCCCGGGCGAATCACGTAGTCGCCCGCCTCGTCGCCGCGCCGCGTCTCCACCGAGGCGTCGACGATGATCGATCCGCCTTCGCCCATCGCGTCGCGTGCGTTGGCGACGAGGTTGAAGATGATGTGTTCGAGTTCCGTGCGATCGACGACCACCGTGCCGATCGTCGGATCGACGCGGACACTGACTTGATTGGCATCTCCCACGAGACGCTGGAGCAACGGCTCCAGCTCGAGCAGCATGTCGCGCAGGTCGAATCGCTGCGCGGGCACGGGTTCCTGCCGAACGAACGCGAGCAGACGGCGGGTGAGCGCCGCACCACGCTGCGCCGAGGCTTCGATGCCCGCGAGATCCTGCTGCGCCGGATGCTGCGGGTCGATCGCGAGCTGAGCGAGTTCCGTGCCGGCCATCACGGCGGTGAGCACGTTGTTGAAGTCATGCGCCACACCACCCGCGAGCCGGCCCGCGACTTCCAGTTTCTGGGCTTGGCGGAGCCGGTCCTCGAGTGTCGCACGCTCCGTGACATCGCGCGAGTTGAGCACGATGCCGCCGACGGCAGCTTCCGTGCGCAGGTCCCGGCCGATCGTCTCGATCAAGCGCTCGGCCGCCGTGTCCGGCGCGATCCGCCACGTGTGGGTCAGTGGCTGGTCGCCTGCGCGTCGCAGCTCGCTCAGGAACGCGAGCCATCCCGCGTGCTCATCCGGCGGGACGTGGGCGATGATCTCGTCACCCTCGTGCTGCGAGAGCGTGTGCTGGAACAGTTGATCGGCCCTCGCACTGGCGAAGAGCAGTCGGCCTTGTCCGTCCACCAGGACGAGGGCATCCGACGAATGGCGCACCAGCGCGTCGATCCGCCGCGCGGCGGTGCGTTGCGACGAGAGCAGGAGCGCTTCCGCGGCGGTGCGACTCGCCATGTGGTCACGGACCACCAGCAGGGCGTTGAGGATCACGAGCGCCGTCACCAGTGGCGGCGTGATCTCCATACGGCCCGTGGAGGCGAGCCAGAGGATGATCAGCACCAAGCCGCTCATCGTGATGATCGGCAGCGGCGTGAACGGGTTGCGCGGGTAGGCGTCCTCGGTGCTCGTCACCAGCGGGGATTCGAGGAACAGGATCGCAGCGCCTACCATGCACAGATTCGCGAGCATGGCCAGCGGCACGTTCCAGTTCCAGCCCTCATACCCGGTGGAGTACGCAATCTGGTACGCGAGATCGCCGAGCGTGGTGAGTGCGAGGCCAGCGAAGTACAGGAACAGCGCCCCTGGGGATGGTTGCCGCAAGGCCCGCTCGATCGCGTCACTGAGTGCGATCACCGTGACGAGCTGGCCCGCGCTCGAGACCGCGAGCATGGTCCGGAGGGCAGGCGAATAGCGCGCCTGCAGTTCCTCGAGCAGGAGCACCAACACCACCAGGCTCCCGAACGCGACGAACACGACACCCCAGCTCAGCACGGAACGCCACCGGAGATCGGAACCGGGGACCCGCGGCATGGCGATCAGTCCGGCGATCGCGAGCGGGTAGAACGAGAAGTAGATCGGATCGACCCACGACACGTACTCCTGCGGATGGCCGGCGACGGAGAGGATCGTCCAGACCAGGGACCCGAAGGTGATCACTCCGAAGCCGGCGCCGATGAAGCGGAGTGCGCGGCGCGTGCCCGCAGGGAGCTCGGCGCGTCGGGCCGCGAGCAACAGCGCGATCGTGGACCCGAGTTGAAGCGGGAAGAACGCGAGATGATCCAGCCATACGCGCCACGACGCGACGCCGTCGTCCGGCCACGTGTACTCGGACGCCATCGAGACCACCGCGAGGAGTCCGAGCACGCCGAGCAGCAGCCGGAGGCCCGACTTGCGTGGTGGGACGGGCGGCACGGAAGCGTGCATGGCGAAAGGTACCCCGCCCGGAAACCGAACGGAATGCGCTGCAGTGCCCGACGCCGTCGACCGGTGAATCACGTCACGCGTACACTGGAAAAGCGCGCGCCACAGAGGCATCCTTCGCTGGTGGCTTCCTCCTCCGATCGCCTCACATGATCTACGCCTTCGACGGCTTCATCCCGGTCGTCCATGAGACGGCGTTCGTGCATCCGCAGGCGACGGTGACGGGCAACGTCATCATCGGTCGCGATGTGTACATCGGCCCGAGCGCGGCGATCCGCGGCGACTGGGGCGGCATCGTGATCGAGGACGGCTGCAACGTGCAGGAGAACTGCACGGTGCACATGTTCCCGGGCGTGATGGTCGTGCTCGAACGCGGGGCGCACATCGGCCACGGCGCGGTGGTGCACGGCGCACGCATCGGGGCCAACTCGCTCATCGGCATGAACGCGGTGGTGATGGACAACGCCGTCGTCGGCGCCGGCAGCATCGTGGGCGCGCTCACGTTCGTGCCCGCCGAGATGCAGATCCCGGAGCGCAGTGTGGTGGTCGGGAATCCGGCGCGTGTGGTGAAAACCGTGAGCGACGAGATGCTCGCGTGGAAGTCCGATGGCACTGCGCTCTACCAGCAGCTCCCCGCCGCGATGCGCCAGACGTGGCAGCCGGTGGAACCCCTGCGCGAACTCCCCGCCGACCGACCCACGCAGTCGGCGCTCCTCAAGACCTGGCACGACACTAAGTCGGCGCCCGAGACTCCGCGATGATCACGCTCCAGAACTACGCCCTCGGTCAGTGGGTGCGCGGCACCGGCAAGGCCGCAACGCTCTTCCATGCGGTCACCGGCGAGCCCATCGCCGAAGCCTCCAGCGGCGGGCTCGACTTCAAGGCGATGGCCGACCACGCGCGCACGGTGGGCGGGCCCGCACTGCGCACGCTCACGTTCCATCAGCGCGCCGCGATGCTCAAGGCGATGGCCAAACATCTCATGGAGAAGAAGGACGCGTTCTACGCGCTCTCCGCGGCGACCGGTGCGACCAAGACCGACTCCTGGGTCGATATCGAAGGCGGCATCGGCACCTTCTTCGCGTACGCGAGCCGCGGTCGTCGTGAGTTCCCCAACGAGACCTTCCACGTGGAAGGGCCGCAGGAAGTGCTCTCCAAGGGCGGCACGTTCGCGGGACGCCACATCTGCGTGCCGCTCGAGGGCGTCGCGATCCATATCAACGCGTTCAACTTCCCCTGCTGGGGCATGCTCGAGAAGATGGCGCCGGCGCTGCTCGCCGGTGTGCCGTGCATCGTGAAGCCCGCGACGGCGACGAGTTATCTCACCGAACTCATGTTCCGCGAGATGGTCGCCGCGAACATCCTTCCGGCGGGAGCGATCCAGCTCATCTGTGGCAGCGCGGGCGATCTGCTCTCGCACGTCACCGAACAGGATGCGGTCGCGTTCACCGGCAGTGCGGCGACCGGCCAGATGCTCAAGGAGTCCAAGGCGGTCACGCAGCACTCCGTGCGCTTCAACATGGAAGCCGACTCGCTCAACTGCTCCATCCTCGGTCCGGACGCCGCGCCGGGCACCGAGGAGTTCGACCTCTTCATCAAGGAGGTCGTGCGCGAGATGACCACCAAGGCCGGCCAGAAGTGCACAGCGATCCGCCGAACGATCGTGCCCGCCGGCATGGAAGAGGCGGTGGTGAAGGCGCTGCGGGCGCGGCTCGAGAAGACGGTGATCGGTGATCCGTCCGTCGAAGGTGTGCGTATGGGACCGCTGGCGAGCCGCGGTCAGGTGAAGGACGTGGGCGCCGCCGCGGATCGTATCCGCGAGGCCGGCGAGTTGGTGTTCGGTGGCGGCGACTATCAGGTGGTCGGCGCCGACCGCGAGAAGGGCGCGTTCTTCGGGCCCATGCTCATGGTCTGCGATCAGCCGTTCAGCCGCAGCGAGCCCCACGACATCGAAGCCTTCGGGCCGGTGAACACCGTGATGCCGTATCGTGACCTCGGTGAAGCGATCGAACTCGCCAAGCGCGGTCGCGGCTCGCTCTGCGGCTCGCTCGTCACCAGCGATGCGAACACCGCACGCACGGTCGTGCTCGGCGTGGCACCGTTCCACGGGCGACTCATGGTGCTCGACCGTACGAGTGCCAAGGAGAGCACTGGCCACGGCTCACCGCTGCCCAACCTCGTGCACGGCGGCCCCGGACGCGCCGGTGGCGGTGAGGAGATGGGCGGCGTGCGCGGTGTGCTGCATTACATGCAGCGCACGGCGGTACAGGGCAGCCCGTCGATGCTCACCGCCATCACGCGCGAGTGGAGCGCGGGGGCCATGCAGCGCACCGACAGCGTGCATCCGTTCCGCAAGACGTTCGACGAACTCGAGATCGGCGACACGCTGCTCACCGGCACGCGCACCATCACGCTCGACGACATCGTCGCGTTCGCGAACCTGAGCGGTGACAAGTTCTACGCGCACATGAATGACGAGGAGGCGCAGACCAACGGCGTTTTCACCGGACGCGTCGCGCACGGCTACTTCATCGTCTCGGCGGCGGCCGGGTTGTTCGTGGATCCGGCGCTCGGCCCGGTGCTCGCCAACTACGGCATGGAACGGCTGCGGTTCACCAAGCCGGTGTATCCCGGCGATACCATCCGCGTGCGCCTCACCGTGAAGCAGAAGACGGCCAAGGATACCCCTGATGGCGGGATCCCCCAAGGCGTCGTCGAATGGGACGTCGAGGTGCGCAATCAACACGAGGAAGCGGTGGCGCTGTACTCCATCCTGACGCTCGTGCGCCGGAAGCAGTAGCATAGACCGATGCCACTGCGCTGGCGCTCCCTCTCGCTGGTCTTTCCCGTCATCCTGACGGGACTCGTCCTCGTCGTGGCGGGCCTGTTCGTGTACGCGGCGCAGACGCAGATGCGCGCGGTGTTGCTCGACGAGACGGCGCAGCGACTGCGAGAGGCGGGGTCCCGGTTGGCGCCGTTCATCGGTGGGCCATCGAACACCCGGCGATTGGCGACCGACGCGCTGCAACGGCACCCGTCGCTCGTCAACTTCTACGGATCGCCACGCGATACCGTCGCGGTCGCGCAGGTGCTCGACTCCGTCCTGCGCCAGCCGACCGATACCTCCGGCGTCGCGATCACGATCCTCGATGAAACCGGGCAGCCGCTTTTCCGCCGCGCCCGCCGCGGCGTGCCCTCGTCGACCGAGTGGGCACTCGAACGGATCGTGCGCGGTGCCGTGCGCACGCAGCGCTTCTCGCCCTTGCGCGACGTGAACGGGGTGCCGACGTACGAGATCCTCACCCGGTTCCCGCTGGTCGAGGATCGTCCCGTGCGGTACCTACTCGAGACGCGCGAAGCACTCGGCCGCGGACAGAACGCCATCCGTGCGCTCATGGGCGCCGAGACGTTCCTCGTGGGGCACCTCGATGGCGGAGTCTGGACCGACCTGTCGCGGATCCAGCCGCCACCGCCGACCATCGCCACGGTCGACTCGTTGCTGCGATTCGAAGACTCGCCGCGCGGATCCGTGGTCGGGGTCGCCAGTCGTGTGGATGACAGCGAGTGGGTCGTGTGGCTCGAAGTACCCACCGCCACGGTGCAGGCACCGGTCGCCAGGTACCTCGAACGGGTGCTCCCGCTCGCCGCTGCCCTGATCATCCTCGGTGCCCTCGGTGTCTGGCTCGTGACCCGCGAGCTGACGACGCGACTGACGCGGCTCACCGCGGAGGTTGACCGCGTGGAAGCCGGAGCGAATGCGGTGGCCTCGCTGGCCCCGCCGCCGACGATCGATGGCGACGAGCTCGATCGGCTCGAAGCCGCGTTCGCTCGCATGGCCGAACGTCTGGAGTACCAGCAGCGCCTCGAGACCCAGCTCACGCAATCGCGTCGCCTCGAAGCGATCGGTCGCCTCACGGGCGGCATCGCGCACGACTTCAACAACGTGCTCACCGCGCTGCGCAACTACGCCGAGTTGGTGCGTGCGGAGCTCACGCCCGGTAGCGAAGCGGCGGCGGACATCGAGGAAGTGCTGCGCACGACCGATCGCGCGACCTCGCTCACGCGGCAACTGCTCGCGTTCAGCCGCCAGCAGTCGGATGTGCCGCGGCGCATCGACCTCAACGCCGTGGTCATCGGATTGCAGCGCATGCTGCAGCGCCTGATCCCGTCCAATATCACGTTCGCCACCGCGCTCGCCCCGAATCTCCCCACCGTCCGCGGTGACTTGGGGCGGCTCGAACAGGTGTTGCTCAACCTCGTGCTCAACGCCGCCGATGCGATGCCGGACGGCGGCACACTCACGGTGGAGACGCGGCGCGGGACGGCGCTCGACGCGCTCGAGAGCCAGCCGAACGAAGTGCCGGTGATCCTCGCCGTGCGCGACACCGGCAGTGGTATGGACGCCGAGACCGCCGAGCACATCTTCGAGCCGTTCTTCACCACGAAGCCGAGTGGCAAGGGCACCGGACTCGGACTCTCGACCGTGCAGGGTGTGGTGGAGCAATCCGGCGGCCGCATCCGCGTGGAGTCCGTGCCGGGCGCGGGCACGCTGTTCGAAGTCACGCTCCCGCTCTTCGTCGGAAGCGAACCGAGCGAGACGCTCCCGCGGCCGAGCCCGGGCGGCATGGCGCCGATCACGCTCAGTGGTATTCCCGTGCGCGAGATGTCCAAGACGCCGGCACCCGCACCGGAGCGTCGCGGCCTCACCATCCTCATCGTCGAGGACGAGGAGGCCACACGTGCGGTGGTGAGTCGCCTGCTCGTCGCACAGGGCCACGAGGTGATCGAAGCGGAGCAGGGGCAGCGCGCGCTGGAGATCCTCTCGCGTCGTGCCTCGTCGATCGACCTCGTGCTGAGTGATGTGATGATGCCCGGCATGTCAGGCCCCGAACTCGCCGAACGCATCGAGGCGCGCTGGATGGGCCTACCGGTGGCACTGATGTCCGGCTACGCCGAGCAGACGGTCATCGCGCGATCGGACGGGCGAGGCAATCGGCCGATCCTGCAGAAGCCGTTCTCGCCCGAACGATTGGCGGACTACATCGCGACCGCCGCCAGCGACATCACGAAACGAACTGCGACGCCTTGAAGCCGGCGGCGCTCACCGACGCGGTGAGCACCGTGCCCCAAGCGAGGTCCACGAACACGACTGTCGCCGGGAAGTCCTTCAGCAGTGCGAGACTCGTGAGATCGAACGCCGCGTAGGCCGCGAGGCCGAACAGCGCGCCACGCCACAGCGCACCGACCAGGGACCGCTGCTCCACCGCCGGCAGCACGCAGAGCGCGACCACCGCCACCAAGTAGATGAGATAGAACGCCAGCGCCGCCGGCCACTGCACCTGATCCCGCGTGAGGTGACCGAGCTGCGCCTGGTAGAACCCTTTCGCGACGACCCCCAGCCAGAGGAGGTCGAGCGCGAAGAAGGTGACGAAGCAGGCCGCGTAGAGCTTGAGGAAGGACGCCATCATCACATCGTCGCCGACTGGAGCCGCGCCGCGACCTTCTGCACGTCGGTCAGCACGCGCAGCGTGTTGCCGCTCCAGATCTTCTCGATCTGCGCTTCGGTGTAGCCGCGGCGCACCATCTCCAGCGTCACGTTGAACGTCTCGCTCGCGTTGCGCCAGCCTTCCACACCGCCGCCGCCGTCGAAGTCGGAGCTGATGCCCACGTGGTCGATGCCCATCATCCTTACGGCGTAGTCGATGTGATCGACGAAGTCCTTCACGGTCGCCGTCGGGTCAGCCGGGTACCGGCGTGCGGTGATGTCTTCCTGCGCGGCGAGATACGCGTTGCGCTTGTCGGCCGGGAGTGCCTCCACGGACGCACTCACTTCGCGCGGATTCGTTCCCGTGACGCCATACTGCGCGCGCAGCGCCGCGATCGCCGCCGCGCGCTCGGCGTCCTTAGCGGGATTGCACTTCACGTAGCTGTTGAACGCCACGAGCTGCACCACGCCGCCGTTCTTCGCCATGCCGCGGAGTTGTTCGTCGTCGAGGTTGCGGCTGTGGTTGCAGAGCGCGCGCACGCCCGAGTGCGACGCGATGATCGGTGCCTTGGTGAGCGCCAGCGTCTGCATCATCGAGGCCTTGCTGGGGTGCGAGATATCGATCATCACGCCCCACTTGTTGAGCTCCTTGATCGCCTCGCGGCCGAGCGCGCTCAAGCCGTTGTGCGCCCACACGCCGTCGCGCTCGCCGGTGTTGGAGTCGGAGAGCTGGCTGTGTCCGTTATGCGCGAGCGAGAGATAGCGCCCGCCCAAGTCGGCGAACTGCTTGATGCGCGTGAGGTCGTTGCCCACCGAGAAGCCGTTCTCGATGCCGATGAAGATCACCTTGCGTCCGCTCGCGTAGATGCGGCGCGCGTCGTCCGCCGTGCGGGCGAAGCCAACCCGCGTGGGCGCCAGCGAGTCGGTCAGGCGGTGCACGGCCATGAACTTCTCCATCGCCTGATCGTACGCCGCCTTCATGGTGGAGTCGTTGATCGCGCGCGCCTGGCCCACATAGACGATGAGGAAGGCCGCGTCGAGTCCACCCGCTTCCATCTTGGGGATGTCCACCTGATTGCGGGCGATGCCGGTCACGTAGTTGAGCGTGTCACGGCGGAAGGCCGCCGGACTGATGTCGACGTGCGTGTCCAGCGTCATCACGCGGTCGTGGATCGCGCGCGCCTTCGCGACCAGGTCCTCCTGGCTCATGGCGCTGGGCTGCGGGGTCGCGGTGGCCGCGGAGCGGGAGCAGGCTGCGGAACCGACGGTCGCCAAGACCAGGACCGCCGACAGTGGGAGCGAGAGTGACGAGCGCATGAGGGAACGGGGTAAGAGGGATTGGGATAGAACTACCAGTCCCAGGGTCGTTCCGCAACGCACACCCCCCACCCACGGTCTCGTGCACCTCCTCACTGCGTCGCTGTGCTTCTTGCAGGTGGCCGTCCTGCCACCCGCCGCGCCCGTCGCTGCCACGAACGCGGCCGACACCCTCTCGGTCGGTCCGGTCATGGTCGCGCGTTTCACCGATCCGGTGCCGACCATCCCGCAGGACACGGTGTTCGAGTACAGCAAGGCCTACTACAAGCGGCTCGACGTGCACCGCGCGGCGGGCTACACCATGCTCCCGCTCTTCGCCCTGCAGATGATCTCGGGCAACCAAGTCTATCGCATGGGTTCCAACGCCTACGGCTGGTCCAAGGTCGGGCACCGTGTCGGCGCCACGGGCATCGCGGCGCTCTTCACGCTCAATACCGTGACGGGTCTGCAGAACCTCTACGAGGCGCGGCCGGACCCTGAGGGTAAGGGCAAGCGCACCTTGCACGCGATCATGATGCTTGCCGCAGACGCCGGGTTCATCGCCACCGGTATCCTCTCCGACAAAGCCGAAGGCTCGCTCGATGACCGCCGCATGCACCGCACGGTGGCCTATTCGTCCATCGGGATCGCGACCATCGGGTACCTCATTCAGGGCGGAGGCTTCAAGTGACTGCGCCCTCGACGACCACGCCTGCGTCGACCACGGCAGCCTGCGAGGCCGCGTGCCCGTTGCATGACCGTCGATCGTTCCTCTCCAAAGCCTTCCTCGCCTCCGTCGGCGCGGTGCTGCTTGATGCCTGCGGCGATGGCCAGATCGGTGTGACCGGGCCACAGGCAGGTGCGCTGCCCGAACCGCTGGTCGTCACGCTCTCCGCGTTCCCGGCGTTGGCCGCCGTCGGCGGGATCGCCCGCGTGGACGGGGGCGGCAGCCGACCCATCGCAGTCGTGCGCACCGCGACCGACACCTACGTTGCGGTCACCATGATCTGCACGCACGCCGGGTACCGCCCCATCGAGATCGTCAGCGGCCGCTTCATCTGCCCGAACCACGGCGCGGAGTTCTCGGCGACCGGTGGCTGGACCGGCGGACAGCGCACGAGCGACCTGCGGCAGTACACTGTGGCGCTCGACACCGTCGCGGGCACGATCACCATCACCTGACGCCGCGACCATCGCGAGGAACGACGACGGGGTGTGCGCTCACGCGCACACCCCGTCGTCGTTCCGTGTGCAGTCCCGCGCGGCGTCACCGCGCGAGCGTGTGCGTCACGTGCCGAGGATCGCGCGGATGACCACCGCACGGATCGGTGCCGCCTGGGCTGCGGTCAACTTGCGACCGCGCACCAGCGCGTCGAGGTCCGCGACCACCGCGCGCAGCAGCAGGCGCGAGATCCACGACTGTCCGTGGATGAGCGTGCGTTCCGCGGCCTCCAGCTTCACGAGGATCGCGATGCCGAAGATGCGCTTGAGATCGCCACTCGCCACCAGCGCCTGCACACCCTCACGGGCGCGCTGGATGCCGACGATGGTCGGTAGTGTCGTGACCGTCGCGACCGACTCGACCGTGTCGGCGAGCCCACGGATGTCGGTGACGATGAGCTGCACGGTGTAGGTGCCGGGCATCGCGTACGTGTGCGACGGCGTTGCGCCCGTCGCGGTGGATCCATCGCCGAACGACCAGCTGTACGAGAGCGCGTCGTTGTCGGCATCGCTCGACGCCGCGCCGCTCAGGGCGATCACGTCACCGGCGTAGCCGCTCCACGGTCCGTCGAGCGCCGCGACGGGCGCACTCGTCTCGCTCTCCACCGCGATCTCGATGTCGTCGCGGAGCAGCGCGAGCAGGTCGTAGCCGCTCGCCTGTTCCACCGCATCCACCGTGGTCTCGTACGTCTCCCACGGCACGTTGCGGATGCCCGGGTCGTTCGGCATCAGCACCGCGTATACCACCATGTCCTGCGGACGCGTGACACTCGAGAGACCCGCGTTGCGCGGCAGCGAGACCGCCACCTTCCACGTCACCGACGGGATCGTGATCTTGCCCTCGCTCTTCACCGTGCCCTTGCTGCCCGATGCACCGGCGATGACATACACCTCGCGATCGGAGAAGCGCGCCAGGTCACCGAGGAAGTTCTCGAACTGCGCCCACGGCCCCTGATTGTTGTCGGCGGCCTGCGGGATGATGTTGCTGAAGTAGAACGTCGACGCGTTGTCGAAGCTGCCCGACGTGCGGTCGAACGAGCGCACGAGGTGGCCGCGGTCGATGCCGTAGCCGGCGGCGGCACCCGCGCCGGTGTAGTCCGCCGTCGTGTACGGCGAGTACGCCGAGAGTTCCGGATCGAACGTGAAGCAGTCGCAGCGGTCTTCGCCGCCGAAGTGCGTCGCCTCGAGGTTGTACGTCACCCAGTTCGGGATGCCGCGCGTGCCGTTGAACGACGTGGTGTACTGCGCGCGACGGATGATGAAGTCATCCGATGCATCCGCGTCGGTGGGCTCGCCGAACTCGGCGTTGCCGAGATAGCTGGCGGTGGTGCTATTGGTCGCCACCGTGGTCGGCAGCGAGTACGTCGCGGTCGTGCCGTCCTCGGCGGTGGCGCGGAGCACGGCCGTGCCGGCCGCGAGCGCGCGCATGACGCCGTTGGCATCGACGCTGGCGATGGCCGGCGTCTCCGACGACCACGTGAACGTGGTGACGATCGTGGTGCCGGTGCCCGAGCGCAGCGTGGCGAAGATCTGGTCTTCGAAACCGACCGGGAGGGCGACGTCACCCACCGTGCGGCCGGAGAACGCAATGCTGTTGGCCGGCGGCGGCGGGGGATCACCCGAGCCGTTGCAGGCGCCGACGCTCGCCGTGAGCGGGCCCGACCATACGCCGTTCGCATCGCGCTGCAGCGACTGCCCGATAGGTGAGTTCGACGCTTCCGAGACACCGATATCCGTGGAGGTCATCCCCGCGGCCGGTCCGTTGGTCGCCGTGAGCGTGCCTTCGTACGAGAGGAACTCGACCACCGCGCCCGTCGCATCGACGAGTGCGAAGCCGTCGGCGGGGCCGTTCTGCAGGCCGTTCGCCGGATAGTTGATCGCGACGACGCCGCGGCCATCGCACATCGTCGGGATCACACCCGACAGTGCGGTGGTGCCGTAGGTCGCGCCGCCGGTCTGGTTGTAGAGCACCACCGACCAGCCTGTGAGGTCCGTACCTGCGGGTCCGTCGACTTCGATGGCCTCGCCGATGTCGGCGCCGTCATTGTCGTAGTGGATCTCGCTGAAGCGCGTCGGCGGCAACGTCGTCACCGGCGCTTCCTCGACGACGATCTCGACCGACGCCGTCACCGTGCCCGACGTGGCCGTGATGTTCACCGCACCCATGCCCACGCCGGTCACGCGACCGGACGCGTCGACCGACGCGATCCCGCCGTCTTCAGACGCCCAGGTGATCGCAGCGCCGGGGATGACCACATCCGCGGCATCGAACGCCGTCGCGCTGAGCTGCACGGTCGCGCCTTCGATGATCGTGGCGCCGTCCGGTGCGATGGTGATGCGCGCGACGTCGGCGGGCGGATCCTGATTGGTGTCGCCGTCGTTGCACACGCCGAAGGTGTTCGCGGCGGGTGCGTTCCACGTGCCGTCGGCGTTGCGCGAGACCGACTGCCCGATCGGCGTCGTGGTCGTCTCGCTGACGAGGATGTCGGTGGAGAGGATGTTCGCAGCGGGGCCACTGCCCGCGGTGAATGTGCCTTCGTAGGAGAGGAACTCGACCGTGGTGCCCGACGCGTTCACGAGCGCGATGCCGTCCGGGCTGCCGTTCTGGATGCCGTCGACGGGATACGTGAGCACGATCACGCCGCGTTCGCCGCAGGTGGTGGGCACGACTTCCGCGAGCACACGGGTGTTGTACGGTGCGAGACTGGTGGCGGCACCGTTGTAGAGCACGACCGACCAGCCGGTGAGATCGGTGCCGGCGGGCGCCGAGATCTCGATGGTCTCGCCGGCGTCCGCGCCGACGTTGTCGTAATGGATCTCGCTGATCCGGATGTTGGTCCCCACGAGGGTCGCGAGGGGCGCGTCGACCTGCTGACCGCGGGAGGGTCCGGTGGGACCGTCGGCAGAACAGGAGAGAGCGACGAGAAGGGCGGCCGCGAAGGCGGCGGCACGGCGCAGACGTGTGAGCATCAGGTAGCCCGGCTGGTGGGAAGGAACGACGGGTTCACAACATGAGGTCGCAGACGACCATACCGAAAAAATACCGCAAGAACCGGTCCTTCGGCGATACGGGAGAACGACGCTCGCGCCCGATTGACGCATCCGTTACCATCAAAGAGTGATGACTCGTCGACTCCAGACCTACGAAGGTCACGGGATCACCGTGACTTTCGACCCGGAACGCTGCACGCACTCCGCGAAATGTGTGCGCGGGCTCCCGTCAGTTTTTGACACCAAGCGCAAGCGCTGGGTGGATGTGACAGCGGCGACCGCCGAGGAGATCGCGGCACAGGTGGCGAAGTGCCCGTCGGGGGCGCTGCAGGCGGTTCTTCCCGCGGAGCGCACGCCAACGACACCCGAGCGCGAGACGTAAGGTTTGGGCACACGAACGTCGTCGCGGCGTCGCGCCCTCTCTCTCCTCCTCATGTCACGGTTTCGCGTCCGACACTTGCCACTCGTTGCGCTCTCCGGCCTGATCGCGGTGCCGGTGCAGGGTCAGCAAGTGCGAACGGACTCCGCCGCGCAGCGCATCGAACCGCAGGTGGTGCGCAGCGCCCGCGGCGCGATCGTCGTCGGTGGCGCCTCGGCGCTCGTCGTCAAACCGGACTCCGCGCGGCTCGCGCCCGCGCCCACCCTCGGCGACCTGCTCCGTACGATTCCACTGGTGCTCGTGCGCACCAACTCGCGCGGAGAGGTCGAACTCTCAGTGCGAGGCTCCGAGAGCCGGCAGGTCGGGATCTCGCTCAACGGACTGCCGCTTTCCCAGGGCTGGGATGGGCGGGCCGACCCCTCGCTCATTCCCCTGACCGGCATCTCGCAGGTCTCGTATGTGCGCTCCACCGCGACCGTGCTCGGGGGCCCTAACACGCTCGGTGGCGTGCTCGATCTCTCGTTCGAGTCCGCGCCGGTCGGTCATCGCGATCAGCAACTCTCGCTCGGCACCGACCAGACTGGGGCGCGTCTCATCTCTGGTGGCGTCGCTGCGACGCGTCCGCTCGCGGCGTCGCAGCTGTCTTGGCGATTCGGCGCGGGCATGCGGCAGCGCGATGGGCTGGTGATCGCGCGCGGCGTCGATGATCCCATCACCTCTGCGCACCTGCGGACCAACTCGGATTCGCGCACCGCCGACCTGTTCACCTCGGTCGCGTGGCGGGCGGACAACGGCGCCGCGGTGTCCGGCTTCGCGAGCGGATACGACGCGATGCGCGGCGTCGCCCCCGAGTTGCATGTGCCGGATCCGCGCTACTGGCGCTATCCCGAGCAATCGCGTCGGACGCTGCAGCTGCGCGCGCAAACGCCGCGCGTGACCTCACGGTTCGGGACGACCGAGCTCGAGGTGGGGGGCGGGGTCCTGCGCGGCACCACGCGGATCCGCACGTTCACCAACGCCACGTTCAGCACGCAGAACGGTGCGGAGAACGGCGAGGAACAGGTCAACAACGCTCGGCTCGTGCTCAGTCATGCGTTCCGCGGCGGTGTGCAGCTCAAGGCGGCCGTCACCGGCAACAACATCCTGTATGATGAGCGGTTGAACGGTGCGGCGGCGTCGCACTATCGACAAGACCTGCTCAGTGCCGGCGTCGAGGCCAATGTGCTCGTCGGCGCACGCACATTGGTGTCGGGTGGGGTCGTCCTCGACCAAGCGGTCACGATCGCGGCGGGTGGTAGGCCACCGTTGCCGAGCAAGTCGCTCACGGGATTCCGCCTCGGTGCAACGCGTCAGGTCGGTGCCTCGGCGCGCGTCCATGCGAGTGCGAGTCGACGAGGCCGCTTCCCGGCGTTGCGCGAGTTGTATTCGGGGTCGCTGAATCGCTTCGAACCGAACCCGGGGCTGCGTCCCGAGAACTTGATCGCCGTCGAAGCGGGCGCGTCGTTCGGCGACGCCGATCGCCCGCGCGGACTCACGGCGCAGCTCATCGGCTTCCATCACTGGCTCGACGATGGCATCGTGCGCACGAACTTCGCTACGACCACGCGGTTCATCCGCGTCAACCGCGATGAGACGCGCGCGGCGGGCATGGAGGCGCTGCTGGGTTGGCGGGGCGGAGACACGGGCCCCAGTATCACGCTCGACCTCGTCGCCCAGACGGTGAACATCCGCGACATCACGGCCGGCGGTGCCGACCGGAAACCCGAGCACATGCCGAGCGTGCGCGCGATGCTCGACGGCACGATGCCGATCGCGGCTGGCGTGGTGGTCGGCGCCAACCTGGCGCACATCGGCAACCAGTACTGCGTCAACCCGAACTCGGGCAACGATGACCTGCTGACGGCGCAGACCATCGGCGGGTTCACCGCACACCGAAACTTCGCGATGGTGGCGGGTGGGTTCCGGACCGTCCGCATCCTTGCGGGACTGGACAACGTCACCAACGCTGCCGTCTACGAGCAGTGTGGCCTGCCGCGCGCTGGGCGCACCCTGCGGTTGGGGTTCGATCTGCGCTGAGACAGGGTTCGCTGCGGGAGAAACCTGCGGCGAGCCCGGGACGTACCGTCAGTGTCCGTCCGTGCGTTCCCCCTCCAGTCGCGACCCATGCCGCCAGTGCCTGCCTCACGCGTCACCATCGCAGCCGTTGAACAGGGCGGTGCGGCCGGAACGCCCGACGCCATCCAGCCCGCCACTCCGCAGGCTTTCAACCCGCTCGAGGCACGACGGACCTACGACGGGCTTCTCGCACAGCGCACGGTGCTGCGCTCACAGCTTGGCGACCTCGAGGAACAGCGCGCCGATGTGCGTCGGGAGTACCAACAGGCGCAGAGCGGTGTCGACCAGACCGGACTCGAGCAGCGACTGGCGGGCATCGACCAGCGGATCGCGAAGACCTCGATCGACCTGGCCGAGGTGGAGTCCAAGCTCGTGGTCGCGGCTGGACGGCCGGGGGCCGTGCCGACGAATCAGGCGCCGGGCGACTTCCCTCGGGTGAACGATCACAGTGATGAGCTGTTCGCCATGGGCATCGCGTTCTCGGCATTGCTCGCGTTCCCGATCGTGATCGCATATGCGCGCCGGATCTGGAACCGCAGTGCGGCGCCGGCAGCGGCCGCGCTCCCGCCGGAGCTGTCGGAGCGGATCCGTGCGATGGAACGGTCGCTGGAGTCCGTTGCAGTGGAGGTGGAGCGGATCGGCGAGGGCCAGCGCTTCGTGACCCAACTGCTCGCGTCGCGCTCGGACGCCGAGGCGATGAAGCAGCTCAAGTAGCGCGGAGGAACCGCTGTTGCGCGCGCGCCACAGCGACGGGCGACGGCCAAGGTCGACAGGGACGGGGTTGTGACGCCACTGGCCGCCGCCCATACTCGACGCCCGCGCGGCCCAACTATAGAGTACTAGCGGGGTGTGACCGCCGGCACAGCGCCGAAGCGGGCGCACGGCGCACCCTACAGTGGAGCACGCGAGGGGATCGCCGCGGTCGTCGCACTATGTGACGACCACCCGATGCGCTCGTGTTGCCGCGATGACATAGTGGCGTCTCTACCTCGGAGTACCGCAGGCATGCTCAACACGGACAACCATTTGGCACAGCGCACCCAGCGACGCCCCTCGCGACCGGGCTTCACCATCGTCGAACTGTTGACGGTGATGGTGATCTTCGGGCTGCTCGTCGCGTTCGCGGCGCCCCGCATCGATGTCGCCCGGTTCCGCGTGAACAGCGCGGCCCAGGTGATGGGCACCACGATGCTCACGGCGCAGCGACAGGCCGTGACGCAGCAGCACAACATCATCGTGCGCTTCGCGGAGGATCAGAACCGCCTTCGCATCCATGAGGACCGCGACAACGACAACACCATCGACGCCAACGAGCACGAGCGGTCGGTGCAGTTGGGCGAGGGTGTGGTCTTCGGCAAGACGACGGCGCCGAACCTGCCGATGGGCGCAGCGAACGTGACGTTCACGCGCACGATCGGCGGTCTGAAGGCGGTGGTGTTTCATCGTGACGGTTCGGCGAGCGAGGCGGGTGGTTTCTACATAACCTCCCTTCGTGCCTCGGCGAACAGCAACACGCCCGAGGATGCTCGGGCCGTGGTGGTGGAGCGGGCGACGGGCCGGACCTCCTGGCACCGATACCGTTCTGACGGCTGGCAAAAGGTCTTCTGATGAAGAATCGCGACGGATTCACCCTGATCGAGATCGTGATGGCGATGGCCATCCTGCTCATCGTGATGCTCACGCTGGTCACGATGACGGGCCGCGCCGTGCACGTGAGTACCATCGCTGAGCGTGAACAGGCAGCGATCCAGATGGCGACCGATCGCACGGACGAGATCCGCACGAATCCGGTGTACGCGGCGCTCGATAGTCTCTACGAAGGCACCGAATCCACGTTCCCCTCGCTCCCGGGGTTCACGCGAGTGACACGGATCGAGCGGACCACGACGGCAGGGCAGGACTACAAGAAGGTGACGGTGACGGTGAACGGCCCGGGGCTCTCGGCCCCGATCTCCCGAACAGTCGCGGTGGCAGCCCCATGACCCAACTTCGTTTGCGGCCGCGTCGCGGCCTCACACTCATCGAGATGATGATGTCCCTCGTCATCTTCTCGTTCGTCGTCGCCGGCGCAGTGTTGTTGCTGCGGTCGGAGAGCCGGAGTTTCTCGCTCGGTTCCGAGCGCGTGGCCATGTACCAGAACGGCCGATTCGCGCTCAACGAGATGGAAAAGGACCTCCGCACGTCGGGCGCCGGTGCGCCGGACATGCAGCCGCAGCTGATCTATATCGCGGACAGTGTGATCGTGTTCAACGCGAACTACTGGACCAACACGGCCGGCGATGTGGAGGCGGTCTATTACAACCCGGATGCGCCGGACTCGGCCGTCGCAGCGTTGCGGACGACGTCGAAGATCACGCTGCCGCACACGGCGATCCAGTATCCGGACACGAACTACCGCGTCGGCGCGACGAACTCGCCGTCGGAGACCATCAGCTTCTACTTCGCGCGCGACACGAGCACCACGCGTACGGACGATTGGATTCTCTGGCGCCGCGTGAACAACCTCGCGCCGGAGATCGTGTCGACCAACATCGCCCGGGTGGATTCGACGCCGTTCTTCCGGTACTTCCGCGTCAGCTCGACCGCCGGCGGCATTCAGTCCATGAATCAGCTCACGGCGGCCCAGCTGCCGATCCGTCACACGGTGCCGGTGCATCTCTCCATCGCGGACACCGGCGCCTTGGCGCTCATCGACAGTGTGCGCGCGGTGCGCGTCACCTTCTCGGTGTCCAACGGGAAGACCGGGGCGGAAGAGCGGTTCCGCACGTTGTCGCGCCTCATCCGGATGCCGAACGCCGGGCTGGCGAACCAGAAGACCTGCGGTGATGCGCCGATCTTCTCGGCGACACCGCTCGGGGTGGCCAACATCGAGCCGGACAGCAGCCGGCGCGTGCGTGTGGGCTTCGTGCGGTCGGTCGACGAAGCCACCGGTGAGCGCGACGTCGAGCGCTATGTGATCTGGCGGCGCATGTCGCCGAGCACGGACTGGGGTGATCCGCTGGTCACCATCCCGGCCGGTGATACCCTGTACGTGTACGATGACTTCGGGCTCGTGCCCGGTGAGACGTACCGCTATGCGGTCGCTGCGCAGGATTGCACCCCGACGTTGTCGGGTCTGCGCGAGACTGCGGATATCGTGATCCCGTGAACCCTGGAGTGCTGATGTCGTCCCGACCCCGCATGAAGAATCGTCGAGGTATCGCGCTGATCGTGGTGCTCATGGTCGCGCTGGCCGTGGCCGCGATCGCGTCGGGCGCGACGTTCCTCTCGCTCAACACGTCGTTGGTGAGCACGTATCACAGCCGCCTCAGCATCCTCGAGAGCGTGGCCGATGCGGGTCTGGAGCAGGCGCGCTCGGCGATGAATGCCAACGACTCCCTGTACCCGGACTCCGGGTACGTGGTCTACGAGAACGGCGTGTCGGTCACGGACGCAGCGGGCACCGCGATCCCCGGTGTCACGCGGTGGACGTACGTCGGGCCGTCGGGCATCACGTCCGGTCAGTACGGCATCTTCGGCAGCGTCGTGACGGTGGTGGAGGACGGCACGGGCAATCGCGTGGTGCGGCGACTCGAAGTGCTGCAGGAGAGCTTCGCCAAGTATGCCTACTTCACGGATATCGAAGGCAACATCGTGTTCGGTGCGAACGACGTGTTGTTCGGGCCGGTGCATTCCAACGACGAGATCGAGCTGCAGAACGTGGCACCCGGTGCGACGTTCTGGGGCCTGCTCAAGACGTCACAGACGATCGTGAATCGTGCCCGCGGCAACTATAACGCGGGCTTCCAGGAGAACGCGCCTGAGATCCCGTTCCCGGAGACGCAGGAGCTGACCAAGCTTCTCGCGCAGGCGACCGCCGGCGGCACGAACTTCACGAGTTCCACTGCGGGTGGTGAGGGACAGGCGACGATGCGTATCGAGTTCGTCGCGCTCGACCTGAATGCCGACGGCGACTCGACCGACGCCGACGAAGGCTTCATGAAGATCTACCGTATCACGACCAACACCAACGCGTGGTACGTGACGGCGGATACCACTGGCAACTTCGGCTCCAACGGTCTGACCCGCTCCTGGAACTGCGGACACATCAGCGCCAGCGGCACGGGTTCGCACAGCACGTTCCGCACGTTCCGCCGTCACCAGACGGGCACGTCGCAGGACCGCGCCACATGGGCGGTGAACAACGGCACCAACCGCACCTGCTACCTCGGCGGGTCGAACATCCTCAACGACTGGACCTCGCCGGCCGGGCGCTTCCTCGCGACCGACTCGCTCGGCACGTGGGTCGCGTGGACCGGAGTCGTCGATTCTCGCGTGAGCACGCTGCGTCCGGACGAGGCGTCGTACCTCTGGCCCGTCACCCGCGCGCTGAATCCGAACTTCAAGGGCGTCATCCACGTCACCGGCAAGGTGGCGGTGAGCGGCAAGCTGCGTGGCAACATCACGCTCGCCGCGACGAACGACATCATCCTCGTCGACAACCTGACCTACGTCACCAACCCCGGTGGCAACGTCCCCTGCAACTCGCCCACGCGAGACATCCTCGGGCTGTTCAGCGGAACCGACATCGTCGTGGCGGACAATCTGCTCAATTCGCCGCAGCGTGGGACAACGTCGCTCACGTACCGCACGTGGGCACCGCGCAGCGGTGACGAGTTCTTCCACGGTGTGGTGCTCGCGCTCGACCAGTTCCGCGCTGAGAACCACGACCAGGACCCGCAGAACGTCGAGGACTGCTCCGGTGCGAACAACGCCCGCGGCTGTCTCTACCTCACGGGCGGCATCATCCAGAACACGCGTGGTCCGGTGGGTCAGACCAACGGTCGCGGCTACATCAAGCGCTACCAGTACGACGCTTGCGCCGGACAGAATCCGCCGCCGTACTTCCCCACGACGGGGCACTTCATCCGCGGGCACTACTACGAGGTCGAACCGACCAACTTCGACATCGATACCTTCTGGTCGCTCCTGATTCCGGCACCCTGACGGGTACCCGGAGGCACAACGGCCCGGCGGCGAGCAATCGCTGCCGGGCCGTTGTGTTTCCGCCCCAGCCGACCCGTGTTCCTCAGCGCCGCGCTGGCGCCGCGCGTTCCACTTCGGCACGTTGTAGACACGGCCTACGGCCCGGTGCCGCGCGCTCCCTGGTGACAGCGCCCCACTTCAGCCCAGTCCCTCGATGTCTGTGTCCCGATCCATCCGATCCGCCGCGACGCTCGTCCTCCTCGGCTCGGCGGCCGTCGCGCCGACGCTGCGTGCGCAAGAGGCCCCGTTCATCGGCGTGCGCGTCGATGCCGACCGCAACAAGGTGCTCTTGGAGATCCCGGCCGCGCGCCTCAATACCGATTTCATGCACCAGAGCGTCCTCGCGACCGGTGCCGGCAGTCCCGGGCTCGGACTCGACCGCGGGCAGACCGGCGGGAGCGCGGTGGTGCGGCTGGAACGCCGCGGCAAGCGGATCCTCATGATGCGTGACAATCAGAACGCACGGTCGCTGCGTGGCACCGATGCCAGTCGCATCGCGGCCGAAGAGGGCTTCCCGGACGCTGTCGTCGCATCGTTCCCGATCGAGAGCGACGCGAACGGGGTCACCACCGTCGACGCGACCTCGCTCTTCATGTCCGACACGTACGGCATCGCCGAGAGCCTGAGACGCGGCCAGGGTGGAAACGGGCGCGTGGATGCGAACCGCAGCTGGGCGGATGCGGCGCGTACCAAGGCGTTCCCGATGAACACCGAGATCCACATGGTGCTCACGTACGCGGTGGACAATCCTGGCCCGGCGCTGCGTCGCATCGCGGCCGACGCGGCAGCACCGGTGTTCGAGGTACATCACTCGCTGGTGGCGCTGCCGTCCGCTCAGGGCTTCCGCCCGCGGAAGGGCGATGCGCGCTCGGGGCTCTTCGGCACCTCGTTCCTCGATCTCTCGCAGGGCTTCGATGGCACGTATCGCGACGGCTACGCGAACCGCTGGCGGCTCATCCCCAAGGACCCGGCCGCCTATCAGCGCGGCGTGCTCACCGAGCCGACCAACCCGATCGTCTACTATCTCGACCCCGGCATCCCGGAGCCGTACCGCAAGGCGTTCCTAGAGGGTGGCAACTGGTGGAACAAGGTCTTCGAAGGCGCCGGCTGGAAGAACGCGTTCCAGGTGAAGGAACTGCCGGCTGGCGTGGATCCGATGGACGCGCGCTACAACCTCATCTATTGGGTCCATCGCAGCGGCCCCGGCCCGTCGGTTGGTCCGTCGTTCTCCGACCCGCGTACGGGTGAGATCGTTCGCACCGTGGTGCGCATGGATGCGTGGCGCTCGCTCGTGGACTACAACATCTACGCGGGCCTGCTGCCCGCCGCCGGTGCCAACGGCCTGAACGTCACCGCCGAGGAGTTCGCGATGGCGCGGCGACGTCAGCATGTGGCGCACGAGATCGGCCACACCATCGGTTTCTCGCACAACTACATCTCGCACGCGCAGGACCGTGCCTCGGTGATGGACTATCCGTTCCCGCTCATCTCGGTGGATGCGCGCGGCCAGCTCGACCTCTCCAAGGCGTATCGCCCGCACGCCGGCGGGTGGGACTCGCTCGCGGTGCGCTACGGCTACACCTGGTATCCCGACGCCAAGGCCGAGGAGGCCGGGCTCGCGAAGATCGTGAACGATGGCCTCACGCGCGGGCTGCGCTTCGTCGCGGACCAGCATGCGGGTGCGGACGGGTCGATCCCGGAAGTGACGCGCTGGGTCGAAGGCAAGACGATGTTCGATGCGGTCGAACGCACGAGTGCGGTGCGCAAGCTCGCGATCGAGAAGTTCGACGAACGCGCGATCAAGACCGGTGAACCGATGTATCTGCTCAACATGCGCTTCGCGCATGTGTACCTGCACCATCGCTACTCGCTCGAAGGCCTCACCAAGAACATCGGCGGGATGGACTTCCGCTATGCGATGCGTGGGGACGGACAGACGCCCACCACGATGATCCCCGCCGCACAGCAGCGCCGTGCGCTGGCGATGTCGCTCGACGCGCTCGAGCCGGCGAATCTCGCGGTGCCCGAGCGGGTGCAGGCGATGATCCCGCCCGTTCCGCCGGGCGGCGATGCCTCGATGGCATGGATCGGCTCGGCCGCCGGTACGGCGTTCGACGAGATCTCGCTTGCCGGTGGGCTCGCGACCGAGGTGATCGAGAACCTCATGCACCGCGAGCGACTGGCGCGCGTAGTGCTGTTCCGCGCCCGCGACGCCCAGATGCCCACGCTCGACGAAGTGCTCCAGACGATCGTGGACCGCACCTGGGGCGCGGCGGTGAGCGGGGACATGCACACGCAGTCGCTGCGCCGGACCGTGCAGCGCGTAGTACTGAACACGTTACTTGATCGGGCCGGTGACAAGGACGCGCTGCCCGATGTGCGGCAGGTGGCTGAACTGCACTTGGAACAGCTCGACCAGCGCATCGCCGCGATGACCGGTGGTTCACCGGCGGACCGGGCACTGCGGGCCTCAGCGCGGCGTGAGATCGCGCGCTACTTCGATGGCGAGGATGACCCGACCAAGCGGTCGCGGTTCGACGTGCTGCCGTTGCCGTGGCCCTGACCCTCGCTTGATGAGGGCTTGATTAGGAGTTGATGAGAGGTGATGCGCCGCCGTGTACCCGGACGTAGGGTATCGGCGGCGCAACCTATTCACGGGTTGTGGTGTCTTATTCCTCGTGCCGGTGCCCCGCAGGGGTGCCATCGCGTCCGATCCCCACCCTCGGCGAGACTCCGTATGGCCCTGTCGTTCAGTCGCCGGACCTTCGTGGTCCTGGCCGTCCTCGTCTTCGGTGTGCCTGCCGCCTGGGTACTCGCGCGCCCCACCGACGATGCCAGCGCCGCCCTCGTCGCGGTCGCAAAAAAGACACCGTTCGTCGTCACCGTCACAACGGCCGGTGAACTGCGCGCGAGTTCGGCCGTGCAGATCCAGGGGCCCGCCGAGATGCAACGGGCCGGCGCGTTCCAAGTGAAGATCGCCTCGCTCATCCCCGAGGGCACGGTGGTGAAGGCGGGCGATCTCGTCGCCGAACTCGACCGCTCCTCGCTCGCGCAGCGACTCCAGGAGACGACGCTCGCCGTGCAGAAGGCCGAAGCGGTGAACGAACAGGCGATGCTCGACTCCACGTTGAACCTCTCCAAGTCGCGCGAGGAGATCCGCGGCATGGAGTTGGCCCTCGAGGAGAAACGTCTCGCCAAGGAGCAGGCCGTCTACGAAGCGCCCACGGTGAAGCGCCAGGCCGAGATCGATCTCGAGAAGGCCGAACGCGCACTCGCGCAGGCGAAGATCGACTACAAGACCAAGGTGGAGCAGGCGCAGGCGAAGATGCGCGAGGTGGGCGCCGACATGCAGAGGCAGAAGAACCAACTCGAGATCGTGCAGAAGGTGATGGGCGAGTTCACCATCCGCGCGCCCGCTCCCGGCATGGTCATCTATCAGAAGGAATGGAACGGCAAGAAGCGCGCGGTGGGCTCGCAGATCGGTGCGTGGGACCCCACGGTGGCCACGTTGCCCGACCTGACCAAGATGGAATCGATCACGTACGTGAACGAGATCGACATCAAGAAGGTCTCGGTGGGGCAGCCGGTCGCCATTTCGCTGGACTCCGACCCGACGAAGAAGCTCACGGGCAAGGTCGTGCAGGTCGCCAACGTCGGCGAGCAGCGGCCCCACACGGACGCGAAGGTCTTCGAGGTGACGGTCCTGTTGGTCGGGGTCGACACCACGTTGCGCCCGGGCAG
>JADYYN010000029.1 GCA_020853635.1 Gemmatimonadaceae bacterium | reverse complement strand
CTCACCGTACGCGTCGATCATCAGGTCGCCGAACTTCCGGTACGGCCCCACGCGCTTCGGATTGGAGTAGCCGATCAGACTCACCACCGGACGGTCCAGTGCGACCGTCATGTGCAGCGGTCCGGTGTCCGGCGAGAGCACGAGCGCCGACGCATCGATGATCCCCACGAGCCCCCGCAGCCCGCCTTGTCCGAGCGCGCTGTATGGCTTCGTCTTCGTTCGCTCGAGGATCACGCGCTCGGCGTGGACTTCACGTGGCGAGCGCGCGCCAACGAGTACGGGCTGCAGCCCGAAGTCGTGGTACAGTGCGTCACTCACCTCGGCCCAGCGCTCCGGCAGCCAATCTTTCTGCGGCTTGCTCGTGGCAACCACGATCGGCGCGATGGGGCGCTCGAAGCGCGCCATGAACTCACGCTGCCACGTGCGCTCCGTCTCGTTCCACGGCCCCAGATCCCACACCACCGGCTCGTGTGGTACACCGAGCCACTCGACAAACTCGAAGTACTGATCCTGCACATGCTGCATCGCGTGGGGCGGGATGCGATGCGTGGTGAAGAGCCAGTTCGCATCGCGCGCGCGCGCGCGGTCGAAGCCCAGCTTCACCGGGGACTTCGTGAAGCTCGTGATGATGCCGGCCTTGAAGTACACCTGCAGGTTGATCACGAGGTCGAACCGCTGGCCCGCGAGCGCACGACGGATGTCCATGAACCCCGTCATGCCCTTGGAGCGATCGAACAGGATGATCTCGTCGACGCAGTGATGGCCGCGCACCAGCGTCGCGGGGCCGGGCTGCAACACCCAGGTCACGTGCATCGCCGGATGATGGCGCTTGAGCGCCGTGAGGACCGGGAGCACGTGCACCGCATCACCCACCGCCGACATCATCACCACGCACACGCGATCCAGCGGCACCCGACTCACGCGCGGCCCTCGGCGAGTGCGGAGAGGCGGTTCAGTGTCGCGTCGGTCATGGTGAGCGAGCCGCGATCGCGCCATTTCCGGATGGAGCGTTCGAGGCGGTCGAAGTTCTGCTGTCCGACATCGGGGTCGTTGGGCGAGAGGAATCCCACGCGATCCACGTCGAGCACCCACGCATGCCAACGCCCGGCCTCACGCGCCATGTGCAGGTTCTTCGCGTTGAGATCGGCATGGCGCGCGCCGGCCGCACGCAGATCACGCAGGAGACTGCCGACCGCGATCAAGAGCCCCTCACGCTCGGGCTCCTGCGCCTCCACCCACGCGCTCGGAAAATCGGCGCCGGACGGCAGGCGTTTGGTCACCACATCACAGCGACAGAATCCTGGGCCGGCTTCATAGAGTGCATACGCCACCACGTCAGCCGTGCGCACACCCGCCTCCTGCAACCGGAGGGAGGCCTCGAGTTCCCACGGCGCGCGACCCGGCCACACGAACCGATCGCCGCGAAGGCCCGCAAGCAGTCCCCCGCGCCGCGCATGGCGCACCACCACATCGATGGACGCGCCCGGCAGTCGCACGCCCCACGCCGTCGCGCGTCCTTGGAACGGCGTCGCACCCGGCACGAGCGCGGCCCACTCGTGCAACGAGGGTGCATCGCGCAGCGCCGCATGCAGCCCGGCCACCGCAGCCACACGCGCCACCACCGTCGCGCTGCCCACGGTGAAGCGTTCGTACCCCGCGGGCGCAACGACGGCAGAGCGCATCAGCGCTTGACGCGGAAGACCGGCAGGGCCTGACTCTTCCCCTTGAGTTCCATCGGCGGCAGGGGCTCGAGCACCGGCGGCGAGCCGAGTTCGCGACGGAACGGATCGGAGATGAGGATCTCGCCCGGGCCCGCCACGCCACACAGACGGCTCGACACGTTCACCGGGTCGCCGATGACCGTGTACTCGAGACGTCGGTCGCTGCCGATGTTGCCCGCGAACACATCGCCGACGTTGATGCCGATGCCGATTTCAAGTGTCGGGCGGCCTTCCGTGCGCCAACGCGCGTTCAAGCGGTCGAGCTCTTCCATCATATCGAGCGCGGCCTGCATCGCGCGGTCGCAGTCGTCGCGCTCGCCGATCGGCGCGCCCCACTGCGCCATCACCGCATCGCCGATGAACTTGTCGAGCGTGCCGCCATGACGGAACACGCACTCCACCATCTCGGTGAAATACTCCGTGAGCAGCTTCGCCATGGTGTCGGGATTCATCGTCTCCGAGAGGGCGGTGAAGCCGCGGATGTCGGAGAAGAGGATCGCCACCTTTCGCTTGTCGCCGCCGAGTTTGACCGCATCCGGACTCGATGCGATGCGCGCCGCGAGGTGCGGCGTGAAGAAACGCTCGAAGTTGCTGCGCGCCAGGGCTTCCTTGCGGATGCGCTCGGCGAGCTGGCCGTTCTCGATCGCCACCGCGGCGATGCCCGAGAACGCGATGAGGAAATCGAGGTCGCTCTCGCCGAAGCGCTTAAGCGAGAAGTTGTCGACGTAGAGCACGCCGAGCACGCGGTTCTCGCTGCCGATGAGCGGCACGCACATGGCCGAACGCACCTTCTGCAGCATCACCGACTGGCCGGTGAAGCGCTGGTCCTCGCCGGCGTCGTCGGAGAGCACGGCGACCTTGTCGTCCACCGCCGTGCGCGCGATCGACTGCGGGATGTCGCTCGACGCCCGTTCGCCACGGCGGTCGCGCGAGATCTTGGGATGCAAGATGCCGAAGTCGTCGGTGAGCTGGATCGCGCAGCGGTCGGCTTCGAGCACTTGGAACGCGTACTCCGCGATCTTCTGCAGCAGCGCCTCGATGTCGGCGGAGCGGGTGAGTCCCTTGGAGACCTCGAGCAGGATCGCGAGGCGACGTCGGTCCTTCTCACCGGGGTCGGCGGCCGCGCCGAGCTGCTCGCCCATCTTCGCGACGCCCTGCAGTGCCGACGATTCGCCGGTCTTGGGGATCTGTCGCACGATGGTCGCACCCGCGCGCGGAGTCGACGCGCCCATCGCCGGTGCCGCCGCCGCAGCCGCCGGACGGACCGGTGTGACCTGTTCCAGCCGGAACACCACCTTGCCGAAGGTGACTTCGTCACCCGGGACGATGAGCGAGTGCTCGATCTGCACGCCGTTCACGAACGTGCCGTTGCTCGAGCCCTGGTCGGTCACCTCGACGCCACCCGGCGTCACCTTCAGGTCCGCGTGTTTGCGCGAGATGGTCGGATCGACGATCGCGCAGTCGTTGGTGACGGCGCGCCCGACGCTCAGCGGGCTGCTGCCGGAGAGCTCGAAGGTGAACGTGTTGCCGACGCCGATGAGACGGAAGTGCATCCCGGAAATATGCCCTGTGGCGGGGGCGAGTGCGACTAGCGGGCCGCCGCCCGCACGCGACCGATCGCCGTCAGCATGGCACGCGCCTTGTTCTCCGTCTCCGCCCACTCCGATTCCGGCACGGAGTCCGCCACGATCCCCGCGCCGGCCTGCACCCACGCGTCCTCACCCGCGAGCACGCAGGTCCGGATGGTGATCGCCAGGTCCATGCGCCGGTCACCCCAGCCGATGTGACCGAGTGCGCCCGCGTACGGGCCGCGCCGCTCGGGCTCGAGTTCATCGATGATCTCCATCGCGCGCACCTTGGGTGCGCCGGTCATCGTGCCGGCCGGGAAGACCGCTCGGAACGTCTCGAGTGCCGACCCATCGTCGCGCAGCGTGCCCTCCACCTGGCTCACGATGTGGTGCACGTGCGAGTAGCGCTCCACGGTCATGAGATCTGTCACACGCACCGAACCGTACTGGGCGACACGCCCGACGTCGTTGCGGCCCAGGTCCACGAGCAGGATGTGTTCGGCGCGCTCCTTCTCGTCGGCGAGCCGTTCGGCCTGCATTGCGGCGTCGGCCTCGGGCGTGGCGCCTCGCGGTCGTGTGCCGGCGATCGGACGCACGACCACCTGACCGTCCGCCACGCGCACCAGCAGTTCTGGCGAACTGCCGACCAGCTCCACGCCGTCGAGCACGAGGTGGAACATGTACGGCGAGGGATTCAGGACGCGGATGGCACGGTAGAGCGCGGTGGAGTCGAAGTCGCGCGGGATCCGGATGCGTCGTGCGAGCAGCGCCTGGAAGACGTCGCCGGCGAGGATGTACTCCTTGATCCGCGCGACCTTCTCGATGAAGCTCTCTCGGGAGATGTTCGACGTCCCGACGGCCGGCGCGGCCGCCGGGTCGAGGGTGAGCGGCGGCAGGGTCGTGTCGCGACGCAGCCGCGCGATGGTGGCGTCGATCTCCTGCTGCGCCTCCGCCCACACCCGCGCGCGTGCGGCTTCGTCCGACGGGTCAGGTGCGATGACACTCGCCACCACGCGCGCTTGCGCGAGCAGGTTGTCGAGGATCACCACCGTGCCGGTGAGCAGGAAACACGCATCAGGCACCGGCACCCCTCGCGGTGGCGCATCGGGGAGCTGCTCGATGTGCCGCACGGTGTCGTACGAGAAGTACCCCACCGCGCCGCCCCAGAATGCGCCGAGTTCCGGGGCATCCACCGGCGGATGCGCGGTGAGACGCGCGCGCAGGTCCGCGAACGGGTCGTCGGTCGTGCGCGCGTTGTGCCATCCGGCTGACGGGGTCCAATCCTCGATCACGCCGTCCGTCATCCGCCACGCGGCGCGCGGCGAACTCCCGAGGAACGTGTACCGTGCCCAGGTCTCGCTGCCCGCGGGCGCGGATTCCAGCAGGAACGCGAACGGACCGTGACGCAGTTTGTGGAACGCCGAGACCGGTGTCTCGGTATCGAGCAGGCAGTCGCGCCACACTGGCACCAGTGCGCCCGCTGGAGCGCGGAATTCTTCGTACCTCATTGCCGAGTTCCGGTTGTGAGCCCAGCGTCCCCGAGTGAAATTCCCACCGATGCGTCCCCTGAGTGTTCTGAGTCTTCTGCGTGTCGCGGTCACACTGTCGGCGACCGCGCTGGTCGTCGGCAGCATCGTCCCGCGTCCTGCCGTCGCGCAAGATGACTGGAACGATGCGCGCACCACCGCGCTCATCCGGGCCGCCATCGACCGCCGTGCGGTCCAACTCGCCGACACCGGGCTCGCCGACTACACGGCCCAGGCCCACGGCTATCTCACCTTCCTCGCGCAACTCGGCGAAGGCTTCCGCCTGCCGCCGGTCGTCGTGAAGTCGGACGAGCTGATGCTCGAAGTCTATTGGGGCGCGCCCGACCGGAGCAAGCAACGCATCATCGGTCGGCGCGACACGCTGCTGCTGCCCACCGACATCAGCTACCACCGCGATCACCTGGGCGTGGTGCAGAACAACTTCCCGGCCATCATCCGCTTAGGTGATGGCGATGAAGTGCAGGACGTGCCGCATCCGCTCTCGGCTGGCGGATTGTCCACGTACGACTACCGCATCACGGATTCGCTGACCATCCGGACCAGCGACCGCACGTTGGACGTCGTGATGGTGAGCGTGCGGCCCAAGGACGATTCGCAGCCTGCGGCGGTGGGCGCCGTGTATCTCGATCGCGCCACGGCCAGTGTGGTCCGTATGACTTTCTCGTTCACCCGCGCCGCGCTCAAGGACCGCCAGCTGGAGGACGTCTCAGTGATCCTCGAGAACGGTCTGGTCGACGGGCGCTTCTGGCTCCCGCGCCGGCAGGAGATCGAGATCCGGCGGTCGGCGACGTGGATGGATTTCCCGGCGCGCGGGATCATCCGCGGACGCTGGGAGATCTGTTGCACGAAGGTCAACGTCGGCACCCCGAAGGTGCTCTTCCAGGGCGCGGAGATCGTCGAGGTCCCGCGGGCGCAGCAGCGGGCATATCCGTTCGAGGGCACCATCCTGGGCGGGTTGCCGGAGGAGGTCCGCGCGCTGGACGACGAATCCGTGCGGCGGGTCCAGGAGGAGGCGCGGGCCTTGGTGCGATCAAGCGCGCTCGCGCGCGCACGGAACACGATGCCCGCGGCACGGTCGGTGAGCGATCTCGCGCGGGTGAATCGCGTTGAGGGTCTCGCACTCGGCGCGGGGATGACGCAGACCTTGGGCGGTGGACTCTCGACGACGATCGCGGGGCGATACGGCACGGCGGATTACCGTGTGAAGGCCCGCGGTGCGCTGCGCTGGGTCTCCTCACATGGGATACAGCTCGTGGTCGAGGGCCGTGACGACTTCGCCGACGTGGGGGATGCGAGCGAACCAAGCGGCCTCCGCAACTCGATCGCCGCGCAGGAGTTCGGGAGCGACCTCACAGACCCGTATGGCGTGCGGGGCGGGGAACTCCGGCTCGAGTGGCCGCGCGGCGAGACGAGCCGATGGGTGCTTCGTGGCGCTCGCGAGCGCCACGACCCGCTGCGGGTGCGCGCGCGACCCTCGTCCGGGACGTACGAGCCGACCGTCGCGGCTGCGCGGGGCGCGATGTCGCAGCTGGGGGCGGAATGGTCACGCGGGCCAGCGCCCGACCCCACGCGAGCGCAGTGGCAGCGCACGCTGCGCGTGAGCGGGTCGCGGTTCACTCCGCTCGCTGGGACGTCGGTGGACGCGCTCCGGGCCTCGATCGACATCGAGGCCAAAGTGCCCGCTCGGGGTGGCCGCTGGGTCGTCCGGACCATCGCGGCCGGGGTGTCGGCGGGGGATGACGTTCCCGCCCAGCTGGGCGTCTATTTCGGTGGCCCCGTAACGGGTCCAGGGTACGATTTCCACACCCTGACCGCTCGGCTGGGCCTGTCGCAGCGAGTGGAGTTCCAGCGGTCGGTCGGCGCCGTGACGCTCGACTTCGGCCGATTCGGGCGGGTGCCGACCGCAGTCGTCCTGGCGCCCTATGTGCACGGCGTGTGGCTCCGCGACGTCGAGTCGGCTCGGCCGTTCTCCGGATCGGTCGGAGTCAGTCTGATCTCGCTGTTCGACCTGCTGCGCGTGGACGTGGCGCGGGGCGTGAACGGCGGCGGATGGATGTTCGGAGTGGACGTCACGCGTGAGCTCTGGCGCGTGTTCTGATCGGCACCGCGGGGTGCTGAGCGATCGCGCGGTGCCGTGCGTTGAAAGTGGTCGAGTGGGTGCTAGGTGGACGGTTGAGCGGTAGATTCTCTGCGGTGGCTCGGTAGGTGGACCTTCAGATGGAGCGGCATGGGGAGTTCGGCGAAGCCGGCGAAGGACGAATGGTTGCTCGCGACGCTCGAGGGATTGCTCACCCTCGATCAGATCGAGCAGGTCCGCGCACAGCCGGTCGAATCCCTGTGGGATGAGGTCGTCCGTCGGTCACTGGTGACCGATGACGCGGTCGTGAGCGCTGTGGCCAAGCGCTTCCGCATGAAGGTCGCCGACGTCAACACCGTGAGTCAGCAGGCCAAGGAGCTCGTGCCCGAGGCGCTGGCACGCAAGTACCGCATCCTGCCGCTCTCCATCTCCGACTCCGTCCTCGACATCGCGACGTCGGACCCGCTCGACCTAGACTGCGAGCGCACGCTCGCGTTCGCGCTGGGGCGCACCGTGCGCATGTCGATCGGCGCCCCGCGACGCATCCTCGACCGCATCGACGAGGTGTATCGTCCGGAGAACGTCTTCGAGAAGATCCTCGAGAACGTCCAGGGCACCTACGACGTCGAGAACATCGGCGATTCCGTCGACGAAGGTGAACTCGACTTGGGCGCCGCACGCGCGGGTGAACGCCCGGTCATCCAGCTCGTCGACCGCATCCTCGCCGAAGGCATCCAGTCGCGCGCCTCCGACATCCACTTGGAGCCGGAAGAAAGCGGCGTCGCCGTGCGGTATCGTATCGACGGTGTGCTGCGCCAGGTGATGGTGCTGCCCAAGCCGGCCGGTGTGCCGCTGGTCTCGCGCATCAAGATCATGGCGCAGCTCGACATCGCCGACCGCTTGCGGCCGCAGGACGGCCGCGCGCGCGTGGCGGTGAGCGGCAATCGCGTGGACCTCCGCGTCTCGACGCTGCCGGCGTCGCAGGGCGAGAAGGTCGTTATCCGTATCCTCGACCAGCGCGCGACCATCCTCTCGCTCGACTCGCTCGGCTTGCTGCCCGACGAGATGACGCGCATCCAGGACTTGCTGCAGGCGCGCGAAGGCATCGTGCTCGTCACCGGACCCACGGGCTCGGGCAAGACGACCACGCTGTACTCGATGCTGCGTGCGGTGCAGGGGCGTGGCGTCAACATCGTGACGGTGGAAGACCCGGTCGAATATCGTCTGCAGGGCATCGTGCAGGTGCAGGTGAACGAGAAGGCGGGACTCACGTTCCCGGCCGCGCTGCGCTCCATCCTGCGTCAGGACCCTGACGTCATCCTCGTCGGTGAGATCCGCGACAAGGAGACGGCGAACATCGCCATTCAGGCCTCGCTCACCGGCCACTTGGTGCTCTCCACGCTGCACACCAATGACGCCGCGAGTTCGGTCACGCGACTGGTCGACATCGGCATCGAGAGCTACAAGATCGCCGCCGCGCTCAAGGGCGTCGTCGCGCAGCGACTCATGCGTCGCCTGTGCACACATTGCCGTGAACTGACCGTGGGACCGGTGCCGGATCGCCTGCGGCGCTTCTTCCCGGAGGATCAGGGCACGTTGTATCGTGCGGTGGGCTGCCCCGAGTGCTCCATGACCGGGTATCGTGGCCGACTGGCGATCGAGGAAGTGCTGCAGGCGAACGACGAGGTGGAACGTCGCATCGCCGGCAACGAGAGTGTGGAGCGGATCAACGATGCCGCGCGCGAGGGCGGCATGCGCTCGCTGTGGGAGTCGGGCGTGGGGCACGTGCGTCTGGGTGAGACGACCATCGAAGAGCTCCTGCGCGTCCTCGAGGCGCCGATGGAGAACCAGGGTCGTCCCACCTCGCAGACGCGCGCCGTCACCGGCGAGAACGCAGCGGTCAAGCCGCGCCCCTCGAGCCGGAACTCCTCGCAGACCGATGCGATCGAAGAGGCGGGTTCAGCCCCGTCCATTCCCGCGTCGCGACGCAGCGGGACGCGGCACGGTGCGCCGGAGTCCTTCACCGGCGAGTCGTTCGAGCTCGTCGACGACGGGGTCGCCAAGAAGCCCGCGGCCAAGCGGGTGTTGCTGGTCGAGGATGAAGAGTCTTTGCGTCGCGTGATGAAGGATCTGCTCGAGCGCGAAGGTTTCGTGGTGCACGAGGCCGCCGATGGCGTGCTGGCCCTTGATGAGATCGATCGCATCGCCCCTGATCTCGTGGTGCTCGACCTCAACCTGCCGCGGCGCGATGGCTACGGCGTGCTGAGCCATCTCCGCGCCCGGCCGTCGACGCAGAAGCTCCCCGTCATCGTCCTCACCGCCAAGGGCGACGAGGACAGCGAGGTGCGCGTGTTCGAGTACGGCGCGAGCGACTACCTCACCAAGCCGTTCCGCGCGCGCGCGCTCTCCGCGCGCATCCACTCGCTGCTCGACCGCAAATCCAAAGCGGCCCCTTGACCCGCGTCGAGGTGGGCGTGGTCGACGTCCTCGTCTTCCGTCCGGCGCAGCGCGGCTGGCTCGCCCTCGCACTGCAGCGCGCCGACAACGTCCGTTGCCCGGGCACCTGGGAGATGGTGCACGGCAAGGTCGAGCCCGGCGAATCGCTCGAAGCCGCCGCACAGCGCGAGCTGCGCGAGGAGACCGGCCTCGTCGCCGACCGCCTCTACTCGGTGACCATGCATCCGTTCTATCTGCTGCAGCAGCAGACGGTGCAGCTGGCCGCGGTGTTCGTCGCGGTGGTACCGCCCGATGCCACGGTGAAACTGAGTGCGGAGCACACGAAACACGCGTGGCTCACCCCCAGTCAGGCGCGGCGTCGCTACACCTGGCCCCACGAGAAGCGCTTCGTGGATGACGCGCGGATCATTCTGGCGACGCCGGCGGTGTGGGATGTCATGCAGGTGCAAGGGTGAGGTGTGAGGGGTGAGGAGGCCGCCTGTTCAGGCGGCCTTTTGCGTGTCGAGGGTCCCTGCTCGTTGCCCACCTCACACCTCACACCTCCCACCTCCCACCTCCCACCTCCCACCTCCCACCTCCCACCTCACACCTCCAGCAGACTCACGTCTCGCGCTCAACACTCGTGCGCAGGCGATCCCCCGCGTCCGGCGGCGCGTTGGGCTTCACCCGCACGCTCTTGGCCGGGATCCCCACGTTCACGTGGTACGGTCGCACGTCCTTCGTCGCGACGGCCACGGCGCCCACCATGCCTTGTTCGCCCACGTGCACACCGGCCAGCACCGTCGCGTGATACGTCACGCGCACGCCATCGCCGAGCACGGTGAGGGCGTTGGTGACATCGACCTGCTCGACGATGCTGTGCGTGTGTGAGTACACGTTCACGTAGTCGCTGATCGACACCTTGTTGCCGAGCCGGATGCCGCCGCGGTCGTCGAGCAGCACGTGGCGATGAACGACGACGTCGTCGCCGACCTCCATGTTGTAGCCGAACGAGAACTCGACGTGCTGGAAGCACTTGAAGTTCTTGCCCACGCGCTTGAAGATGTGCGGCGCGAGGAGGCGACGGAGTTGCACGCCGAGCTCCACGGCCTGCCCGCCGATCGGCAACCGGTCGAACGAATACCACAGCCAGAGCAGCGGCTTCACGCGTTGGAAGCGCGCCTGGTCGCAGTCGCCGTAGTACTCCGGCTCCAGCGTGATATTCCGCGGGTCGAGCGCCGAGAGCGCCACGCGGGTGCCGAGCGGCAGCGTCTCGTCGGCGATGGCTTCCGCATAGGCACCCACGAACTGCGGGAACGTGAGTTCGATGAGTGTGTCGCGGCAGAGATCGTTGCGATCGATCGTCGGGTCTGCGAGGGCTGAGGCCAGTCGCGCGAGCCACGCATCGTGCAGCGAGGCGGTCGGGCGCTGCGGGAGGGACTGCAGAGGGATCCGGGTCATGCCTTGGAATCTAGGGGGCGCCGCGCTGGCCCGAGAGTGTGCGGGGCGGGGAGGGAACTGCCTATACCACAGAGGACACAGAGGGCACAGAGAACGGCCTCGAGGCACTACGCAACACAGGGACACAGGGGGCACAGGGGGACACAGCGGGCGCGTCGGACGCCGGGGGAATCTTCCCAACGGACAACCTCGCGTCGGTCACCAACTGCAAATACCAAGGGGGCCCGGCGGCGATCACTCGCGCCCAAGGCCCCCATTCGTCCACCAGTGGACTTCATCCATCTAGCCCGCCACCGCAGTTCCCCCAAAGAAGTTGCAGTCGCAGTTCCCCTATGCAGTCCCCTGTGAACCCTGTGCCCCTGTGGTAGCGGGTCTACTGGCCGTCGCCGTTCTCCGAAGTTCTCTGTGCCCTCTGTGCCCTCTGTGCCCTCTGTGGTGAAAGCAGTTAGTCGTCGGCCGCAGCACCATCAGCGCTCACCACCCCAACCACCGCCTCCGCCAACTCATCCCGCCCCGTCCCACTCACCGCACTGAACCCGATGATCTGCTCCTCATCCATCCCGATGCGCTTCGCGAGCTCCCCGATCCGCTTGCCGATCTCCGCCTTCCCCAGCTTATCGATCTTCGTCGCGCACACGATCGTCGGTACTCCGATCTCCGCCAACAGATCGAGCATCGTGAAGTCATCCTCGGTGGGCTCATGCCGCACATCGAGCAGCAACACGATCCCCTTCAGGTTGGTCGAGTGCCGGAGATATCCCTCGATCAACGGCCGCCACTCGGCCTGACGCGCCTTGGAGATGCGCGCGTACCCGTAGCCCGGAAGGTCCGCGAGCACGAACGTCCCGTTCACACTGAAGAAGTTGATCTCGCGCGTGCGCCCTGGCGTCTTGCTCACGCGGGCGAATGCCTTGCGACGCACCAGGGCGTTGAGCAGCGAGGACTTGCCCACGTTGGAGCGGCCCGCGAACGCCACTTCGGGCAGGCTCGACGTCGGGCGCCAGCCGTCCACCGTGGCCATAGGCCCCAGGAACTCCAGCGCCTTGATGACGAGCGGGTCGCGGGGCGCACCGCCCTCACGACCCGCGTTCACACCGGCCGCGGCGCTGCCGCGTGCCTCGTCCGGACCGCTCACGCCTCCTTCTTCTGGCGCTTGGCGGAGAGTTCGAGCAGCGGTGGCTGCTTCTGCGTCACGGTCGCCTCGGTCACCACGACTTCGATCACGTCGTCACGGCCGGGGAGATCGAACATGGTGTCGAGCAGCAGCTCCTCGAGGATCGCGCGGAGTCCGCGCGCACCCGTGCCACGCTGGATCGCCTTGCGGGCGATCGCCTTGAGCGCGAGTTCGTCGAACTTGAGCTGGACATCCTCGAGTTCGAACAGGCGCTGGTACTGCTTGGTCAGCGCGTTCTTCGGCTCCTTGAGGATCTGCACCAGCGCCTCTTCGTCGAGCCCTTGGAGCGGGACGGCG
>JADYYN010000028.1 GCA_020853635.1 Gemmatimonadaceae bacterium | reverse complement strand
CGGTACAAGGTGTCTGTGTATCCCGCGGTCGCCGCGTCGTAACGCGCGTTTCGCTGCTGCTCTAGGCGCCCCTCAGCTTGGCTGGGGGGCGCTTCTGTTTTTGTTGGAACTGCGGGAACCACAGAGGACACAGAGGGCACAGAGAACTGCCGGAGCAGGGCCAGCGGCGGTCAACACAGGGACACAGGGGGCACAGGGGGCACAGGGCGGCTCGCTGGGACAAGTTCGCTGCCGCGAATGGGTCCTTTTTCTTGGGAACTGCGCCCGCGGAGGTGAGCACCTACGGGAAAAAAGAAAGAACAAAGAACAACCAGAAGCGGCCTTCGAACCGCCAGGATTCAGACCTGTGCCGCCACGCCCCTGTGTCCCCTGTTCCCCTGTGGTAGAGCGGTTGCAGTTCTCGGCTGTTCTCTGTGCCCTCTGTGCCCTCTGTGTTGAGCGCGCGAAGCGCGCCCCCGGATCGCCCTAAGACCCCACGACCCGCCGCGCCAACCCGACGTCATCGGTGCACAGCGCATCGACCCCGAGCAACGCGAACCGCTCCATCATCGCCGCATCGTTGACGGTCCACGCCACCACCCGGCACCCGGCCGCATGCACCGCATCCACGAACTCGGCATCAATGAACTCCCACTGCCGCCACAGATCGCGGGCGCCGACGGGCCGAGCCGCGGAGAGCGCATCGACGGGGTAACTGATCTCGAGCACGCCGCGCGGGATCTTCGGCGCCAGTCGACCTGCCTGGCCCACCAGCCGATGATCGAAGCTGTGCACCGCCGTCCGCTCCGGCGCGATGCCCTTCGCCGCGATGAGCGCGACGGTGTCGGCCGCAGTGTCCGCGCCCTTCAGCTCGCAGTACACGCGCAGGCTCGAGCCGACCTCGTCGAACACCTGGGCGAGCGTCGGGATGGGCTCCCCGCGCACTCGCGCTTCGGTGACCACGCCCCAATGGAGCTCGCGGATCGGCCCCAGGTCGGCGATCTTCGGGTCGTGGTGCACGACGAGCACACCGTCCGCGGTGCGATGGATATCGAGTTCGGCCGCGTCGGCGCCGAGTTCGACTGCCCGGCGGAAGGCTGCGAGGGTATTCTCCGGGCGTTCCCGGGAGGCGCCTCGGTGGGCGACGATCTCTGGGGTAGGCATAGGCCAATTTTAACGTCGGCGGGGTGTCGGCGTCTCATCGGGTGAACCATGGGTGACCCCAAGTCCTGGACCTCTGAAGCGACCGACGCGGAGTTGATCGCCCAGTGGCACGGGGGGGATCAGCGCGCGGCGACGGCGCTCGTGCATCGCCACGCACAGGCGCTCTCGCGGTTCGCGGCGAGTCTGGGCGAGCGCGACGGGATCGATGAGTTGGTGCAGGACACGTTCGTGCGGGCCTTCCAGTCGTTGGACAGCTTCCGCGCGGACAGTTCGCTTCGGACCTGGCTCTTCACCATCTGCAAACGGCTGGTGCTCGACCGCAAACGGTCGGAACGACGACGAAGGAACCAGGTGGAGTTGGACGAAGGACACGCCGTGGCGGAGTATGATGCGCTCGACGGGATGGTGGCAGAAGAAGCGGCAGGACGAGTGGAACGTGCGGTCGCCAAACTGACCCCACTGCAGCGCGAGGTATTCACGTTGCGCGTGACGGAAGGGATGCCGTACGGGGAGATCGCGAAGGTGGTGGAGAGTACCGAAGGCGCCTGCCGCGTGCACTACCACAATGCGATGAAGCTGATCAAGGAGTCTCTGAGCGATGACTGAGTGCCTGAACGAAGACCTGCGCGACCTGCTGCCGCTGTTGGCACATGGGTCGCTTCCCGCCGCCGAGGCGGCGCGCCTGCGCGCGCACGTCGCGGCCTGTGCGGCGTGCACGGCCGAGCTGGCCTCGCTCGAGTCCATCCGTCAGGTGCTCGCGGCGCGTGCGCCGCAGCTGGATGTCTCGGCGATCGCGATGGCGGTCACGGCGGCGACGTCGCGAGGGACGCCAGTGCTGCGCGTGGTGCCCGGCGACGCGCCGGCGGTGAAGCCTTCGACGACCACCTCGACGGTCGCCCCTCGGCGCAGCTGGGTGCCGCGTCACTCCATCGCGGCCGCGGCGTCCATCCTCGTCGTTGTGTCGCTCTCTATTCCGCTGTTGCGTCCAGACGCATCGCCGGACACGGCGCCTCTGCCGATGCCGACGGTCGCGGGGCCTGCCGTGGCCTCGCCGATCGACACGCCCGACGTCACGACGCCCGATGTGGTGCCCGCTGTCGCGGCCTCGGAAGGGTTGGTCGTCGCCGATGGCTTGTCGGATCTGTCGGACGCTGCCCTCGAGTCGCTGTTGATGGAACTGGAGACGTTGGAAGCGACGGTTTCCGCCGAGCCGGGTTCGCTGCGTCGGCCACTGGTGGCAACGCCGGGGGGCTTGTGATGCCGATCCTCAAGTGGACCCGCCGCTGGACCGCAGTGGCGATCGCGATGGTCGGCATGCCGGTGGTGGCGCTGTCGGCGCAGCAGGCCGTCAGCGGCAACGCGCCGCCGATGTCGCGTGACTCCATCGACACCCGCGTGCGGCTGCGCATCGCGCAGATCGTGAAGTCGCAGCTGGGGCTCACGGATCGTCAGGTGCGTCAGCTCATGCTCACCAACCGACGCTTCGAGGCCCAGCGCGTCGAGTTGTTCGAACAGGAGCGCGAAGTGCGGACTGCGTTGCGCGACGAGATCGAATCGCGGGACACCACGCGACAGGTGCAGGTGAGCGAGTTGCTCGATCGCATGCTCAAGCTCCAACGCGATCGGCTCTCGCTCCTCGAAGCCGAGCAAAAGGAGCTGGCCACCTTCCTCACGCCCGTGCAGCGGGCGCGGTACTTCGGCTTGGAAGAGCAGATCCGCCGCCGAGTGATGGATCTCCGTGATCAGGGGCCACCCGACGGCGCCCCCGGGGGCGCACGCCGGCCGATGGGACCCGGCGGTGGTCGGCGGCCACCAGCGGAGTAACGCAGACTCCCAGCCGACAGCCCACGTCGCTATCTTCCTCCAGCGCGCCCGGATGGCGGAACCGGCAGACGCAGGGGACTCAAAATCCCCCGAGGGCAACCTCTTGTGGGTTCGATTCCCACTCCGGGCATTCTGATCAACGCGTACAACGACGCAGGCCCTGACCAGTTCGGTCAGGGCCTGCGTCGTTTCTACCTCTACTCGACCCGTCGTGTCAGGGTTCAGCGGTCCGACGCCTTCGGTGCATCGAAGATGAGATCGGCCGCCAGCCACATCGTCCGCGTGAACGGATACGTGAGCAGCGGGGAGAGGATCATCGCGGCCGCAGCGACCTTCTCGATCGCATCCCACGGCACCGCCGGCCACACGGAGATCACCCAGACCCCGAGTATCGATGCGAACAGCAGCTCGGCGATGATGAGGTTCACGAGATACGCGCCGACGAAATGATCCGGGCGCCCGCGATCGAGCTTGAGCTCGCAGTGCGGGCAGCGGGGCTTGAGGCGCAGCCAGTGACTGAAAATCCTGCCGCCGCCGCAGTCCGGGCAGTGCAACAGGAGCGCGCGCCCCACACGAGTGGCTGCGGTGGGCAGTTCCGTGGGCGCGGCGGTGGGCGTGACCATGGTCGCAAGCTACATTCGACCGGGCCGCAGTCCAAACGCGGTCGCACACTGTGCCAGCCACCCTGAGCCATGACCGAGCGTTCCTTGCGGGATTCCCCGACTGATTCGCGCCGTCCGCGCGTCCTCGTCACACGCCGACTGCCCGAGCGGGTGGAGGCGGCGTTGCGTGCGCAGCTCGAGGTGACGCGGTCGGCGGACGACGTGCCGCTCTCGGAGTCCGCGTTGGCGCGTTCGCTGCACGAGTACGATGCGGTGTTGCCCACCGTGACCGATCGGTTCCCCGCGCATCTGTTCGCGCAGCGGGACGCATCCCCGCCGTTCCGCTGTCGCCTCCTCGCCAACTTCGGCGTGGGAGTGAATCAGATCGCGCTCGAGGCGGCGCGCGGCGCCGGGATCGTCGTCACCAACACGCCCGACGTCCTCACCGACGACACCGCGGATCTCACCATGCTGCTCATGCTCGCGCTCCTGCGACGCGCGGGTGAGGGCGAGCGTGAACTGCGTGCCGGGCGATGGACCGGCTGGCGCCCCACGCATCTCCTCGGACGGCGCCTGAGCGGCAAGACGCTCGGAATCGTCGGATTCGGACGGATCGGTCGCGCGGTGGCCGATCGCGCGCGGCTCGGATTCGGCATGCCGGTGCTCGCATGGACGCGCACGGTGCCCACCGACGCGGCGGCGCGCGCGGGTGTGGAGTTCGTCCCGACCCTCGACGCATTGCTCCCGCGGGTCGACATCCTCTCGCTGCATTGTCCGGCGACGCCTGACACGCGGCACCTGATCGACGCCCGTGCGTTGGCTCAACTGCGCCCGCATGCGGTGCTGGTGAACGCCGCGCGCGGCGATGTGGTGGATGAGGCCGCGCTCGTGGACGCGCTCGAGCGCGGGGCGCTGGCGGGCGCGGCGTTGGACGTTTTCGAACGCGAGCCGATCGTCCACCCGGGACTCCTCCATCGCGACGACGTCGTGCTCCTCCCGCACCAGGGGAGCGGCACCGTCGAGGCGCGCGAGGCGATGGGACTGCGTGCGCTGGAGAATCTCCGCGCGTTCTTCGCGGGCGAGCCGCCGCGAGACCGTGTGGTCTGATCACACGGCGAGCGCTTGCTCCTCGCGCCCCGCGGCCTAGCTTTCCCCAGCACAACTCTCGACCAGTGGACCAATGACGACTTACAAGTTTTCCAAGGTGCCCGCCAAGGGCGAGCGCATCGAAGCCTCCGGCGGAAACTTCCGTGTGCCCGATCAGCCGATCATCCCGTTCATCGAAGGCGACGGCACCGGCCCCGACATCTGGCGTGCCAGTGTGCGCGTGTTCGATGCCGCCGTGGAGCGTGCGTACGCCGGCAAGAAGAAGATCCACTGGATGGAAGTGCTCGCCGGCGAGAAGGCGCACACCACCACCGGTGAGTGGATGCCGGCCGAGTCGCTTGAGGCCGTGCGCGAGTTCAAGGTCGCCATCAAGGGCCCGCTCACCACGCCGGTCGGCGGCGGCATCCGCTCGCTGAACGTCGCGCTGCGCCAGGAGCTCGATCTCTACGCCTGCATCCGTCCGGTTCGCTACTTCGAGGGCGTGGGCGCGCCGGTGAAGCATCCCGGCAAGGTCAACATGGTGATCTTCCGCGAGAACATCGAGGATGTGTACAGCGGCATCGAGTTCAAGGCCGGCACGCCCGAGGCCGAGAAGCTCCGCGTGTTCATCGAGAAGGAGTTCGGCAAGAAGATCCGCCCCGAGTCGGCGATCGGCATCAAGCCGATGTCGGCGTTCGGCTCCAAGCGCCTCATCGAGATGGCGATCCGCTACGCGATCAAGCACCACAAGCCGTCGGTGACGATGATGCACAAGGGCAACATCATGAAGTTCACCGAGGGTGGCTTCCGTGACTGGGGCTACGAACTCGCGAAGGAGAAGTTCGCAGGGCAGGTGGTGGCCGAGGGCGACTTGAGCACCGCCGGCAGCAGCGCGCGTGCCGACGCGGTGGTGCTCAAGGACCGCATCGCCGACTCGATGTTTCAGCAGATCCTGCTGCGCCCCGAGGAGTACTCCGTGGTCGCGACGCCCAACCTCAACGGCGACTACATCTCCGACGCGCTCGCGGCGGAAGTCGGTGGGCTCGGCATCGCGCCGGGCGGCAACGTCGGTGACGAGGCCGCAGTGTTCGAAGCGACGCACGGCACCGCGCCCAAGTACGCGGGCCTCGACAAGATCAACCCGGGCTCGGTGATCCTCTCGGGCGTGATGATGCTCGAGCACATGGGCTGGGATGACGCGGCCAAGCTCATCATCACCGGCCTCGAGAAGGCGATCACCGCGAAGACAGTCACGTACGACCTCGCGCGGCAGATGACCGGCGCGACCGAAGTCTCCACCACCGGCTTCGGCGACGCGATCATCAAGGGGATGGCCTGATGTCGATCGCTTTCGACGTGCGCGCCGGGGATCCGGCGCGCGCGGCTACACCGCTGCTCATCGTCGCGTTGCCGAGTGAACCGGCGCTGCCACGTGCACTGGCCGCACTGGACAAGCGCTACGACGGCGCGCTCTCACGCGCGATCCGTCGCAAGGACTTCCAGGGCGGCAAGGATGAGTCGCTGCTGCTGTTCGCGCCGGGCGCCGGACCGGAGCGGGTGCTGCTCGTCGGCACCGGTAGTGGCGATGCGGTGAAGGGCCTCACGCGCGCGGCGACGCTCGCCGGTCGAAAGGCCAACGCCCTCGGCGTCGGAAGTGCGGCGTTCTGGGCCGCTGATCTATCCGATGCTGCGCTCGAAGGCGTGGTCGTTGGCCTCTCGCTCGGCGCGTGGGAGTTCAAGGAGCTGCACACACCGGCGCCAGCCGCCAAACGCAAGAAGCCGCTGAGTGGTGTGTTTGTGTTCGTCGGGGATGTGCGAAGTGCGAAGACCGCGCTCGCCGCCGGCGTTGCGGTGGCGGAAGGTCAGCGCATCACGCGCCGGCTCGCGATGCTGCCGGGCAACATCTGCACGCCCGAGTACCTCGCACGCACCGCGCGGGACATCGGCAAGCGGCATCGGCTCACGGTGAAGGTGTTCGGGCGCCGCGAGATGACGCGCATGAAGATGGGCTCGTTCCTCGCCGTCGCGCAGGCGACCACGCAGGACCCCAAACTCATCGTGATCGAGTACAAGGGCGGTCGTCGCGGAGAGGCGCCGGTGGCGCTGGTCGGCAAAGGCCTCTGCTTCGACTCGGGCGGCATCTCCATCAAACCCGCGGCGTCGATGGAGCTCATGAAGTTCGACATGTCCGGCGCGGCCGGCGTGCTCGGCGCCATGGAAGCGATCGCGCGGATGAAGCTCCGCATCAATGTCGTCGCGCTGGTGGGTTCCACCACGAACATGCTGGGTGGCGAAGCCATGAAGCCGGGCGATGTGGTCCGTGCGAGCAACGGCAAGACGATCGAGATCCAGAACACCGACGCCGAGGGACGGCTCGTCCTCGCGGACGTGCTGCACTACGCCAAGCGCTACAAGCCGCAGGCCGTCGTCGACGCCGCGACGCTCACCGGCGCCTGCGTGGTGGCCCTGGGCACCACGACCGTCGGCGTGATGGGCAACGACCAGGCGGTGATCGACGAAGTCCTCGCGGCTGGCCGGCGTGGCGGCGAAGTCGGATGGCAACTCCCGATGTTCGAGGAGTACAAGGAACTGATCAAGTCCGATGTGGCCGACATGCGGAACATCGGATGGCGCGGGGCGGGGACCATCACCGCGGCGCTCTTCCTTGCTGAATTCGCCGAGGGGATGCCGTGGGTGCATTTGGATGTGGCCGGGACCGCGTATGCCGAGGGCGATCTGGTGGTGATGCCCAAGGGGCCGACGGGAACGCCGGTGCGCACCTTCGTGGAGTTCGTGCGCGGGAGAGCGCGCTGAGGTTTGCGCTCCTGATCGGGGCGGTGCTGCTCGCCGCCCCGCTGACCGCACAACAGACGGACACGCTGCCCAAGCGTGTGCCACCGGTGCCGCTCGCGGTCGAGGGCGACACGACCTTCAGCGGCAAGGCGACGGCGGACACCGTGCCTAAGGACACGGTGAAGGCGCCCCTCGCGGTGTCCTTCCGTCCCATCGGGCCGGAGATCCGCGGTCGACGGACCATTTGGGACCGGCAGGCGATCTTCGAGTCGGGTGCTCTCACGCTGCCGCAGCTGCTGGCGCAGGTGGAAGGCGTGACCACGTACCATGCCGGATTCATCGCGGCATCCACCGCGACGTCGTGGTTCGGCGAGTTGGGACGCGTGCGGGTGTTCCTCGACGGCGTGGAGCTCGACGGCCTCGATCCGCGCGACGGCGGCACACCGGATCTCTCAGTGATCCAGCTCTGGTCGCTCGAGGAGGTTGCGCTCGAACGCACGGCGGTCGAACTGCGTGTGCATCTCCGCTCGTGGCGCGTGCGCCTGACCACGGCGCAGACGCGCACCGATATCGTGACCGGTTCTGAGAACACCAACCTCTATCGCGGCTTCTTCGGCAAGCGCATGGAGAGCGGCGGCGTGCTGCAGCTGGGGGCGCAGCAGTACTCCACCACCAGTGTGCGTTCCGCCGGCGACGGTGACGCCCTCGCGGCCTTCGGCCGCGGCGGCTTCGCGCGTGGGCGTCTCACGGTGGACGTCGTGGCGACGCGCCTTGGCCGCAAGAAGAACCCCACGAACCGCAATGTGCTCGTCGGCACGACGGTCCTCGGTGCGATTGACGGCTTCGAGGGCAACGACGCCGTGGGCTACCTGCGCGCCGCGTGGGGCAATGCCGACAGCAGCGGGGTCTGGGCCCAGGCGATCGCCGCTGGCCTTCGCCACGAGGAGACGGGTGATTCGACCGCTGGCGCCGACACCGCGCGCTCGCAGACGCAGTACGTCGCCAGCGCCGGTGTCACGCGCTGGGGCGCACGTCTCTCGGCCACGGCCCGTATGCGCGTTCAGAACGGCGCGCAGCGGATGTCGCCATCGGTGCACGCGGGCTGGGAACGCTCATGGTTCTCGCTCGGCGCCACAGCGGACTTGGCGGGCGGCGACTCCACTCGCCGTGTGGACGCACAGCTCGCGTTGATGCCGCTGCCGTGGGTGCACGTGGCCGCCTCGCACGGCATTCACACGCCGACCAACACGGCGGTGCAGGGGCCGGAGCGCGTGAGTTCGCGCGCGGAAGTCGCGGTGAAGCTGTGGGGGCGTTGGATCTCCGGTGGCGTCGTGCGCCGTTCGGCGGGCCTCATGCCAGGGATGCCAGTCTTCGACACGGCGTACGTGGCGCTGGATCGCGCGGCGAGCACCGGCGTGTTCGGGTCGCTCAGCGGCAAGATCCGCGGGCCGTTCTCGTTCATGTGGCACGGCGTGCAGTGGTCGGACGACGTGCCATATCGTCCGCAGGTCGAGAGCCACACGGAGCTCCGGGTGGCCAGCGGCTTCGAGCGCCAGATCAAGCGCAAGACGTTCCACCTCTCGGCCGCGATCACCCACGACTATCGCGGCAGCGTGGCGGTCCCGGACGGGTTGGGCGGGTTCGCCAGGGCGGAAGGCGACGGGTGGTTCGGGACCGCGCTCGAGATGCGCATCGGGACGGCGTACATCTTTTGGTACAATCAGAACTCGACGGGTACGGTCTATGAGACCGTCCCGGGTTATCTCATGCCCCGGCTGGTGCAGTTGTACGGGGTGCGCTGGGAGTTCTGGAACTGATCGGAACCCCCGCTGCGGACCGGGCGCCAACCTTGCCCAAGTCGCGGTGGCAGAGTAACTTATCTGGCTACGATGATTCGAAGCATGACTGGTTTCGGGGCGGCCGATGGGCCGGTCGGCGGCTCGCGCGTCAGCGTGGAGCTGCGCTCCGTGAACCACCGATTCTTCAATCCCAGTCTCAAGCTCCCGTCGTCGCTCTCCCAGTGGGAGGGTGAGGTACGGGAGGCGCTTCGCCTCAAGATCGCGCGTGGGCATGTGACCGCGTTCGCACGGGTCGAGCGGAACGAGGAGCTGGGGGCGGTGGTCGACGAGGAGCGGTTCCGGCGGTACGCGGAGTCACTCCGGCGGCTGCAGCAGGAGCACGGGCTTGGTGGTGAGATCGACGTGGCGACGGTACTGCGCATGCCGGATGTGGTGCGCCTCGGTCGCGACGACGATTCGCTCAGTGAAGGCACGGTGGCAGAGCTGCTGGCGGTGGTGAATGCCGCGGCGCTTGCCCTGCAGGTGATGCGGGAAGCCGAAGGTGCGCGGTTGGCGGCCTTCATCGGCGAGCGGTTGTCATTGATCGAGGCAGCGGTCGGGCGGCTGGCGGCCCGGGCGCCGGAGCGGATGGAAGCGCAGCGCACGCGGCTGCGGGAGAACGTCGAGCGGTTGGCCGGTGGTGTCGCGGTCGATCCCCAGCGCCTGGCGCAGGAGATCGCGATCCTTGCAGACAAGCTCGATGTCGGTGAAGAGCTCGATCGGTTCGCGTCGCACATCGCGGCGTTCCGAGAGACGTTGCGAGCGCAGGATGCAGAGCCGGTGGGCAAGCGGCTCGGGTTCCTGTTGCAGGAGTTGTTGCGGGAGGCGAACACGACGGGCAGCAAGGCGAACGATGCGCCGATGTTGCAGGACGTGGTCGCGATCAAGGAAGAGTTGGAGCGTATCCGCGAGCAGGTGGAGAACCTCGAGTGACGCCGCGACCCTTCCCGGTCGTCTTGTCGGCGCCGTCGGGGGGTGGGAAGTCCACCATCGCGCGCGCGTTGTTGGCTGAGCGGAAGGACGTCGGGTACTCGATCTCCTGTACCACGCGGGCACCGCGCAGCGGAGAAGTGGACGGAGTGGATTATCACTTCCTGCCGCGAGCGGAGTTCGATCAGCGCGTCGCGCGTGGGGAGTTCGCTGAGTGGGCCGAGGTGCACGGGAACCGCTACGGGACCCTGCGCCGCGAGGTGGAGAAGGTGATGGGCGAGGGGCGGCACGTCATGCTCGACATCGACGTGCAGGGAGCGCGGCAGGTGGTCACCGCGTTCCCCGATGCAGTCACGATCTTCATCGTGCCGCCGTCGGTCGAAGTGCTCGTCGCGCGATTGATCGGCAGGAAGTCGGAGAGCGAGGAGGCCCTCGCGCTGCGGCTCCGGAACGCCCGGTCGGAGTTGCTGGAGGCCGAGCGGTACCAGCATGTGGTGGTGAACGATGATCTGGCGCACGCGGTGGCCACCGTGGTCCGGATCATCGACGAAGAGTCCGTGAAGCGGGAGCGACTGCCCGCGTTGGGCGACGAAGTGGATGTCGTCGTCGCTCGGTTGGTCGAGGGCTTGGTGCGCCTCGAGTCGTCGAAGAGTCCGTAGTCGTCGTAGTGGTTGTTGTCCGCCGTCCGAAATCCGCCGTCTGTCATCCGAGGTTCCCATGCAAGTGTTCACGCCCTCCGAAGTCACCAAGCACGCGACCAACAAGTACCTCTCCGTGCTCGTCGCGGCGAAGTATTCGCGCGTGTTGAACGAGTTCCCGCGCGATCGCTCGAAGTCGGGTGAGAAGAAGCTCACGACGCGTGCGCTCGAGGATCTCTCCGATGGCGAGATCGAGTACCGCGTGGTGCCGCGCCGTCGCCCCAAGGGCGAGTAACCGCTCCACGGTTCGGAGCGGCCCCGCGTGCGGCCCTTCGACGGCCGGCGCATCCTTCTCGGCGTCACGGGGGGGATCGCCAGCTACAAGTCCGCGTGGCTCGCTCGTCTGCTCACGCAGGCGGGCGCCACGGTGGATGTGGTGCTCACGCGTTCGGCCCGTGAGTTCATCGGGGCGATCACGTTCGAGGCCCTGACCGGGCGACCGGTCCACAGCGCGCTCGTCGCCGAAGGGCACGCGCTCGATCACATCCGACTCGCCAAGGACGCCGACCTCGTGGTCGTCGCGCCGGCGACCGCTGACTTCTTGGCGCGCGTCGCGCACGGCCACGCTGACGATCTGCTCTCGGCGACGCTGCTCGCGACCGAGGCGCCGGTGCTGCTCGTGCCGGCGATGAACGACAAGATGTGGGCCGCTGCGGCGGTGCAGGCCAACTGCGCGACGCTGCGCGCGGCGGGCAAACATCTGCTCGACCCTGGTGTGGGGCCGCTCGCCTCCCCCGATGAAGGTGCAGGGCAGGGCCGCATGCAGGAACCCGAGACCATCGTCGCCCATGCGGGCCGCATGCTCGAGACGCGCGGAAGACTCTTCGGTAGACGGGTCGTCGTCACCGCAGGCCCCACGCGCGAACCGCTCGATCCGGTGCGGTTCCTCTCCAACCACTCCACCGGCAAGATGGGCGTCGCACTCGCGGCGGCCGCATGGCGGCGAGGGGCGGAGGTACAAGTGATCCACGGCCCGCTCGCTGCCGCGCTCCCGGTGGGCGCGCAGGCCGAGTCCGTGGAGACCACACAGGAGATGGCGGACGCCGTCGCTCGCGCGGTCGCCACCGCCGACGTCCTCGTGATGGCCGCAGCGCCCGCGGACTTCCGTCCCGCCACGGTCGCATCGGCGAAGATCAAGAAGCGCGGGCAGCAGGAGACGATCACGCTCGAGACCACACCGGACATCCTCGCGAGCACGCGTGACGCGCGGAAGCCCGGCATGATCGCCGTGGGCTTCGCCCTCGAGACCGATCATGTCGTCGACTATGCGCGTGAGAAGATCGCGAAGAAGGGGCTCGACATGATCGTGGCGAATAGCGCCCGCGAGGTTGGCGCTGGGTTCGGCTACGACACCAACCGCGTGACGATCATCGCCAAGGACGGGGGCGCGGAAGAACTCGCGTTGCTGCCCAAGACCGTCGTCGCCGATGCGATCCTCGACCGGATCGAGGCGCTGCTGTGAGCGACCCGCGCGAACGACTGCGACAGTACCTCGAACAGCGGCGCGAGCTCGGTGAGAGCGAGTTCGTGCTCGACACGCTGAGCGTGGAGGACGCGCTCAAGGTGTTGACCGCGGGCGCTGCGCCGCCGCCCATGCCCACACGCACCGCGTCCTCCGGCGCGACTGGCGGGCCAAGCACGCCCGGCGCGAATGCGATGCCGAGCGAGCCGCCGGCGCGGCCGGATTCGGCGATCCGCCGCGCGGCGGAAGAAGCCGCGAAGGACGGCGATTGGCGCGCGGCCCTGCGCTCCGTCGACGCGGCCACACCGAGCCCCGTGAAGCCCGCGCAGAGCGCGTCGGCCGCCCCCACGCCTCCGGCCGCCAAGCCGACAGTGCCGCTCAAGGGCGGTGGCCCGGCCTTCGGCCCTCCCCCCGCGGGAAGTGCCGACAGCGCGGAGAGCGCAGCGGCAGGCACCGCCTTCACCGTCGGCGCAGGGTCGAAGGGGTCGGGCCTTGCTCACCTTGGCGACCTCGACGCAGTGGCCGCGGCCATCGCAGCCTGCAAAGGCTGCACGCTGTCGTCGACGGCGCTCAATCACGTGCCGGGCGAAGGTAATCCCAAGGCACGGTTCGTCGTCGTGGGTGAAGCCCCCGGTGCCACCGAGGACGAGCTTGGCCGCCCCTTCGTGGGCAAGTCCGGCGACCTGCTGACCAAGATCCTCGAGGCCATCGGGTTCAAGCGTGAGGACGTGTTCATCTGCAACGTGCTCAAACATCGGCCGCCCGCGAATCGCAATCCGACGCCAGAAGAAATCGTCGCCTGCCGGCCTTTCCTGTTGCGGCAGTTGGAGTTGCTCGACGCCAAGGTGATCCTCGCCTTGGGCACGTTTGCCGCGCAGACGTTGCTGGAGACAGATTCCACCATCGGCAAACTGCGGGGGATCGAGCACACGTATCACGGGATCCCGTTGGTCGCCACGTATCATCCTGCCGCACTCCTGCGGAATCCCTCTTGGAAGCGCCCGGCCTGGGAAGATGTCCAGCTCGCCCGACGAATTTTCGATCGCGCCTAAATCGGCGTCGTCCGATGCGTTCCGTGACCGCCGACCCCCGTGGTCGGAGGACGCGGAGCGCGCCGTTCTTGCGGCGATGATGCTCACGGTGGACGCGATCGTCGCGGCCGCCGAGCTCGTCACGGAGGACATGTTCTATCGCGAAGGCCATCGGCGGCTGTTCCGCGCGATGATGGCCGTGCACGCCACAGGCGCGGTGGTCGATCCGCTCACGCTCAGCAATGAGCTGGAGCAGCGCGGGGATCTCACCGGCGCAGGCGGCAAGGAATACATCGGCGGTCTGCTGGACGAGGTGCCCACCGCGGCGAACGTCGAGCACCATTGCCGCATCGTGCGTGAGAAGGCGCTGCGCCGTCGGTTGATCGAGACGGCGACCAATCTCGTGCGCGAAGGCCACGAGAGCCCGGCCGATGTGGCCGAGCTGCTCGACATGGCCGAGCACAAGATCCTCGAGCTCAACGACAGCCGCGGCAACGAAGGCTTCGTCAAGATCAAGTCGCTGTTGTGGTCGGCCATGGAGCGCATCGAGCAGTTGCGCACCTCGGGCGGCAATCTCACCGGCGTGCCCACCGGCTTCGCCGATCTCGACAAGATGACGCTCGGCTTCCAGCCGTCCGACTTGATCATCATCGCGGCGCGTCCGTCGATGGGCAAAACGGCGTTCGTGCTGAACGTCGCGCAATACGCGGCCATCGAAAGCAATGTTCCGACGGCGATATTCTCGCTGGAAATGAGTACTGAGTCTCTCCTGATGCGTATGCTCGCCTCGGAGGGTTATGTGGATGCACAACGGTTGCGGTCCGGCGCGTTGACGGCGCAGGACGCCTCGAATCTCGCGAAGGCCGCGGCACTGCTCGGCCAGGCGCCCATCTGGATCGATGACACGCCCGGCTTGAGCGTGCTCGAGCTGCGCTCGCGTGCGCGTCGACTCAAGAGTCAGGCGGACATCAAGCTGATCATCGTCGACTACCTGCAGCTCGTGTCGGGTCCGGCCAACTCCGAGAACCGGCAGCAGGAAGTGTCGCAGATCTCGCGGTCGCTCAAGGCGCTGGCCAAGGAACTCAGTGTGCCGGTGGTCGCACTCTCGCAGCTCTCACGTGCCTCCGAGCAGCGTGGCGGCGAGAATCGCAAGCCGCAGCTCTCCGACCTCCGCGACTCGGGCGCCATCGAGCAGGACGCCGACGTGGTGCTGTTCATCTATCGCCCCGAGATGAACGAGCGGCCGTACGACGAGCAGGGCAACGCGCGCATGGTGCCCGGAACCACCGACATCCCGCTCGACGGCTACGCCGAGGTCATCATGGCCAAGCAGCGTAACGGTCCGACGGGATTCGTGAAGATGCATTACCGCAAACAGCACACGCGATTCGAGAACTGGACCGCGCGGCAGCCGTGAAGACCAAGTCCGTCTACCGATGCACCGAGTGCGGCGCGGAGTCGTTGCGCTGGGCTGGGCGCTGCGACACCTGCGGCGAGTGGAACACACTCGTCGAGGAGATGGCCGCGCCGAAGGTCACGGCCGCCAAGGGCGCAGCGGCCGCGCGTCGTCGCGCGGGGAGCACGTCGTTCGGTGACGGCGGCAGCGTCGCGGTGACGCCGCGGCTGCGCGATGTGGTGGGCAGCGAGACGCAGCGCCTCGCCACGGGCATCGCGGAGTTCGACTTCGTACTCGGTGGCGGTGTGGTGCCCGGCGCGATGGTGCTCGTGGGCGGCGAGCCAGGCATCGGCAAGAGCACCATCCTGCTTCAGGTCGCGGCGCGACTCGAAGCCGCTGGGCACGCGGCGCTGTACGTGAGCGGCGAAGAGTCGCCGTTGCAGGTGAAGCTCCGCGCCGATCGCTTGGCGCCCGAAGCCGGCGCGGTGCAACTGCTCGGCGAGACCAACCTCGAGACCATCCTCGCGACCGCGGCGAACGTGCGTCCTGCGGTGATGATCGTCGACTCCATCCAGACCGTGTTCACCGGCGACCTCGAAGGTGCGCCGGGTAACGTGGGGCAGGTGCGCGAATGCGCGGCGCGCCTCATGCGGTTCGCCAAGGAGAGCGGCACCGCGGTGTTCGTGGTGGGCCACGTGACCAAGGGCGGCGGCATTGCGGGGCCCAAGACGCTCGAGCACATCGTCGATACGGTGTTGTACTTCGAGGGCGAAGGCACGGCCGATCACCGCATCCTGCGCGCGACGAAGAACCGCTTCGGTTCGGTCGATGAGATCGGCGTGTTCAAGATGACGGTGCAGGGCCTCGAGGCGGTGGAGAACCCGAGCGCGCTGTTCCTGAGCGAGCGCAGTGAAGCGCGGGCGAGCGGCTCCGCAGTGACCTGTCTGCTCGAGGGCACACGCCCGATGCTGCTCGAGGTGCAGGGCCTCGCGGCGAAGGCCGGCTTCGGCACACCGCAGCGGGTAAGCACCGGCTACGACGGGCGTCGGCTCGCGCTGCTGCTCGCGGTGCTCGACAAACGCGCCGGGCTCTCGTTTGCGCAGCTCGACGTGTTCTTGAACGTCGTCGGTGGTGTGCGCATCGTGGAGCCCGCGGGCGATCTGGCGGTGGCTGCGGCGCTGGCGTCGAGCGTGTACGACAAGATGTTGCCCTCCGACGCGGTGTTCATCGGCGAAGTCGGATTGGCGGGTGAAGTGCGCGGCGTCTCACAGGCGGAGCGACGTCTGCTCGAAGCGGAGAAGCTCGGCATGTCGGTCGCGTACGTGTCGGAGCGCAGTGTGCCGCGGCGCGCCCCCAAGTCACTCAAGGTGCGCGGTGTGCCCGATATCGGCGTGCTCTTCCGTGAGTTGTTCCGATGAGCCGCGCCCCATTGCCGATGGCCTCCGATGCGCCCGCGCCGACCCAGGCACCGCGCGTGCCTCGCGACGTCGGTGTGGTGATCGTCGCGGGCGGCACAGGGTCGCGCGTGGGCGGTGGCGAGCTCAAGCAGCTCCGCTGGGTCGCCGGCAAGCCCATGCTCCTGCATTCGCTGCAGACCTTCCAAGCCCGCGCCGACGTGGCGATGGTCGTGGTGGTGTTGCCGCGGCAGTACGCGGGTGATCCGCCTCCCTGGATCTTCCAGAGCGATGCCGAGCGCCTGTTGATCTCGGTGGGCGGGAAGCACCGCGCCGAGAGTGTGTCCAACGGGCTCGAGGATCTGCCACCCGAGTGCAAGATCGTGCTCGTGCACGACGCGGCGCGGCCGCTCGTTTCGGCCGAGATGATCGATCGCGTGGTGGAGTGCGCGCGGCAGGGCGTGGGCGCGATCGCGGCACTGCCGGTGGTCGATACGCTCAAGTCGGTCGATGTCGAAGGGCGCATCACGGGCACCGTGCCGCGCGACGGACTCTGGCGCGCGCAGACACCGCAGGGCTTTCCGCGCGAGATGATCGTCCGCGCGCATCGCGACGCGATCCGCGATGGTGCGCACGCGACCGCGACCGATGACGCCGCACTCTGTGAACGCCTCGGGCTCGAGGTGCGGGTGGTGCGCGGCAGCGAACGCGCCATGAAGGTCACCGAAGAGGCGGACTTCGCCCGCGCCGAAGCGCTCAACGTGGTGCCGGAGTAGCCATGCCCGAGCCGCGCGGCGTTCCGTTCTGGTCGGCGGAGGAGGTCGAAGCGTCGCTCGCCGGGACCATCGCGCATCTGCAGTCCGGTGGGATCCTCGCGTACCCCACGGAGACGGTGTACGGCTTCGGCACCATGATCGACCGCGACGCGGTGAACGCGTTGGTGACGCTCAAGAAGCGCCCGCCCGCCAAACCCTTTCTGCTCCTGCTCTCCGACACGCAGATGCTCGGACGCCTCGGGCTGCATCTCACGAACTCGGCGAGCATGCTCGCGGCGCGTCACTGGCCAGGGCCGCTCACGCTCGTGCTGCCCGGTGGTGAACGGCGCATCCCGGAACGACTCCGTGGTCCGGAGGGCGGCATCGCGGTGCGAT
>JADYYN010000027.1 GCA_020853635.1 Gemmatimonadaceae bacterium | reverse complement strand
ATCGGCGAGCGGACCAACGTCACCGGCTCCCGCCAGTTCGCCCGGCTGATGACCACGGTCCAGGACGGTGCCCACGAGGGCGAGGACGAGGCGGTCTCGATCGCCCGCGACCAGGTCGCCAACGGCGCGGTGATGATCGACTCGTCCAAGTGGAACGTGATCGAGGCCGGCCTGCGCTGCACGCAGGGCAAGGGCATCGTGAACTCGATCTCCAGGAAGGAAGGTGAGGCTGAGTTCATCCGGCAGGCGACGCTGGTGCGGCGCTACGGCGCGGCGGTGATCGTGATGGCGTTCGACGAGCAGGGCCAGGCCGACACCGTGGAGCGGAAGGTGTCGATCTGCGAGCGGGCCTACCGCCTGCTCACCGAGCGCGTCGGGTTCCCGCCCGAGGACATCATCTTCGACCCGAACATCTTCGCGGTGGCGACGGGCATCGAGGAGCACGACGGCTATGCGCTCGCGTTCATCGAAGCGACGCGGCTCATCAAGCGACGCTGCCCGCATGCCCGCATCTCGGGCGGCGTGAGCAACGTGTCGTTCTCTTTCCGCGGCAACAACGCCGTGCGCGAGGCGATCCACTCGGTGTTCCTGTACCACGCCGTGAAGGCCGGCATGGACATGGGCATCGTGAACGCCGGTGCGCTGGTGATCTACGAGGACATCCCGGGTGACCTCCGGGAACGTGTGGAGGACGTGATCCTCGCGCGCCGCCCCGACGCCACCGAGCGATTGCTCGCCGTGGCCGACGACGCGAAGGGTCAGGCGCAGAAGAAGAAGGTGGACCTCGCCTGGCGCGAGGCGCCGGTGACGGAGCGACTGGTACACGCGCTGGTGCACGGCGTCGCCGACTTCGTGGTGGACGACACCGAAGAGGCCCGCAAGCTCTACGATCGCCCCATCGAGGTGATCGAAGGCCCGCTCATGCAGGGCATGAACGTGGTGGGCGACCTGTTCGGCGCGGGCAAGATGTTCCTGCCGCAGGTGGTGAAGTCGGCGCGCGTCATGAAGCGCGCGGTCGCGCATCTCATCCCCTACATCGAGCTCGAGAAGGAACGACTCGACGACCGCCGCGCCAAGGGCAAAGTGCTCATGGCCACGGTGAAGGGCGACGTGCACGACATCGGCAAGAACATCGTGGGCGTGGTGCTTCAGTGCAACAACTAAGAGGTCATTGACTTGGGCGTCATGGTGCCCGCGGCGAAGATCCTCGAGGCCGCACGCCAGCACAACGTCGACATCATCGGGCTCTCGGGGCTCATCACGCCCTCGCTCGAGGAGATGGCGTTCGTCGCGAGCGAGATGGAGCGCGAGGGCTGGACGATCCCGCTGCTCATCGGCGGAGCGACGACCTCGAAGGTGCACACCGCGGTGAAGATCGCGCCGAACTACTCACAGCCCGTGGTGCACGTGCTCGACGCGTCGCGCGCGGTGGGTGTGGCGTCGAGCCTTCTGAGCGACGGTCTCAAGGACGCGTTCGTCGCCGAGACCGCGGCGGAGTACGAAGCCGTGCGCGTGGCGCGTGCGGCGCGGCAGCAGGACATGAAGCGGCAGACGTTCGAAGCCGCGCGAGCCAACAAGCCCACGATCTCGTACGAAGGCATCACACCGCCCGCGCCGAGCTTCGAGGGCGTGCGCGTGTTCGACGACTTCCCGCTCGAAGAACTCGTGCCGCGCATCGACTGGACGCCGTTCTTCCAGACTTGGGAGCTCGCGGGCTCGTACCCGGCGATCCTCGAGGATCCGGTGGTCGGCGAGGCCGCGCGCAACCTGTGGAAGGACGCGCAGGCGATGCTCGACAAGATCGTGCGCGAGAAATGGCTGGCCGCGCGTGCGGTGGTGGGCTTCTTCAAGGCGCACTCGAACGGCAAGGAGAGCATTATCCTGCCCGAGCAGGGTGTCGCGGTGCATACCATCCGGCAGCAGATGGTGAAGAACGATGGGCGTCCGAACTACGCGCTCGCCGACTTCGTAGCGCCCAAGGACTCCGGCCTCACCGACTGGCTCGGGGCGTTCGTGGTGACCACGGGCATCGGACTCGACGAGCGCGTGGCGGCGTTCGAGGCCACCCACGACGACTATTCATCGATCATGGTGAAGGCCTTGGCCGACCGTCTCGCCGAGGCGTTCGCGGAGCGGTTGCATGAGCGTGTGCGGCGCGAGTTGTGGGGCTATGCGCCCAACGAGCACCTCGACAATCAGGCGATCATCAAGGAGCAGTACCAGGGCATCCGTCCGGCGCCCGGGTATCCGGCCTGCCCGGATCACACGGAGAAGCGCACCCTGTTCAACCTGCTCGACGCCGAGAAGAACGTCGGGGTGCATCTCACCGAGAGCTTCGCGATGTTGCCGGCCTCGGCGGTGTCGGGGTTCTACTTCTGGCATCCGCAGGCCCAGTACTTCGGCGTAGGGAAGATCGAGAAGGACCAAGTTGAAGCGTATGCGGAACTCAAGGGTATGAGTATGGCGACCGCAGAGCGTTGGCTTGCACCGATCCTGAACTACGACCGGATCAGACCGTCGTAGGGCAAACCCCGAAGCGGGGGCGAAAGGGGGCGCTGAATCCGTCAAATTGTGACACAGGTCGCAAGCTTCTATGGATGGGAGGGCTAGAATGCGATCGTCGCATTGTCCCCACGCTCCCGATCGGGTCGCCCAGCGATGCTCGAGACATCCCAGCGCAGGATCCTTCTGGTAGATGACGACGCGGCCGTGCTGCGCGCGTCGAGCATGGTGTTGGAGCACGCGGGCTTCAGCGTGACCGCAGTGGCGGACGGCGCACATGCGATTGCGGCCCTCGATGCCGCCGAGGACAATCCGTTCTGTGCGATCGTGTCGGACATCCGCATGGAGGGTATCTCCGGGCTCGATCTGCTGCGTGCTGCGCGCGAGCGCGACCCTGATGTGCCGGTGGTGATGATCACGGGCGGCCCCTCGCTCTCCACGGCGATCGAGGCGATGCACAATGGTGCGCATCGGTACTTGATGAAGCCGGTGCCGAACTGGGAGCTGGTTGAGACCGTGACGCGCGCGGCGCTCATGTCCGACTTGGCGCGCATCGAGCGCGAGGCGCGGGCACTGCAGGGCACCGCCGACCTGCCGGTGGGCGACCGGGAGAGGTTGGACCACTCGCTCGATCGTGCGCTGCAGCAGTTGTACATGGTGTATCAGCCGATCGTGTCGTTGAAGCAGAGCGCGACCGTGGGCTGGGAGTCGTTGGTGCGCACACGCGAGACGGCGATGCAGAGCCCGGGAACGTTGTTCGACTCGGCGGGTCGCCTCGCGCGGCAGCCGGAGCTGTCAAGTGCGATCTACGCGAGTGTCGCGCGTCGCGCCGACGAGGTGCCGATGGATGCGCTGATCTTCGTGAACGTGCATCCGCCCGACCTGCTGAATCCGACACTGTACGGTGAGGGGTCACCGCTGGCTGCGCATGCGACGCGCGTGGTGCTGGAGCTCACCGAGCGCACGTCGCTTGAGCGCCTGGGTGACATCGGTCCCGCGATTGCCGACCTTCGGCGATTGGGGTATCGCGTGGCGATCGACGACTTGGGGACCGGTTACGCGGGGCTCACGAGCTTCACGCATCTCGCGCCGGACTTCGTGAAGCTCGACCGTTCGTTGATCACGGGCATCGAGAAAAACGAGACCAAGCAGCGCGTGGTGCGGGCGATGTACGGGCTCTGCGCGGAGCTGGGGATGTCGGTGATCTCCGAGGGCGTGGAGACCGTCGAGGAGCGGGATGCGCTGGCGAAGCTCGGGGCGGATTACCTGCAGGGGTATCTGTTCGGGAAGCCGGCGGAGGGGATCACTCGGGGGATGTTGCCGGCGTGAGGGCGTGGACGCGGAACATCGGGTAGGGATCGTCGATGGCTTCGACGGCGAGGCCGTAGCGGACGGCGCGGAGGGTGGGCGCGCCTGAGACCAGCGCGAGGAGTTTGCCGCTGGACGCGTCGATGAGGAACGTGCGCCTGGCGACGACCGGGGGGCTTACCCGAGCGTTCGGGCCACTGCGCGGTGTCGGACGCGCCTTGGTATAGTCGACGCGCCGAACCTGAACGATCACGTGACGATCAGAAAGAGCGTGGATCCCGTCGATGAAGTCGTCGGGATACAGCACCGCCGGCTGTTCGATGAACCACGCATGACGGAAATCCGGCAACGTGGTTTCCCACGCCAACGCTCCGTCGGCACGGTATGAACGGATCCGTCCGAACGCCGACAGGTAGATGCGGTCTTGCTCGACGTCGCAAGTCATGGGCGCGCCGAAGTCGACGGACATTGCACGGGCCGCCTTGGTGGACTCACGGCTGAAGGTGCTCCCGAAGCTCCGGAACGGTTGGCGATCAGCGTCAAGCGCCTCGACGATACCCTGTTCCACTCCGACGGAGAGGTACACTTGCCCGTAGAGGCTGCAGGCACCCCGGATCTTTCGAGCCTGGTTATGAATTCGGCGGAACGTGAACGCACCGTCGCGGGCCACGAACTCGCTGACGCCGATGTAGCCCTGCGTCACGAGTAGCGTGGAGTCACCATCGTAGGCGAGAGCGCCTAACTCGACGAACTCACCCGGCCCGCGCCCCGAACGACCGACACTCGCGATGAACCGCCCGTCGGGCCTGAAAGCGCGGATCTGCCGCGTCGAACTCTCTGTGACGTAGATCGTGCTGTCCTTTCCGATCTCTACGCTGCCGATGTATCCGAAGAGCGCCGGCCCGTCTTCGTCCTCCGAACCGACCCGCGCCAACACGCGATCCCGCGCGACCAGATCCTTCCACGCGCGCGTCGGGAGCTGCATCGGCGGTGTACTCGGCCTGGGAATCTCCTTGCCCTTTCGCTGCGCCGCGGCGTTCGGCGCCAACAGCGCCACTAGGGCAACGATTGCGAGTGTCTCGCGCAGCCTGACGATCCGCAGTGTCAGCATCTCATCCTCCTGAAGGTCGCCGTCGAGAATAGGGGCGGGACCACCCTCCTGCCACCCCTTTCCCCCACGCAGGGTCCGGGAATCGCCCTGCTACGGACCCGCCTCGACGCCCTTAGATTCCCTGCACGGCGAGCCCTGCAAGCCGTCACCTCGACCCATCCCCCCCGATGTCCACCGAACAGAGTTCCGCCCGCCCGGCACTCACCATCCTCTCCGACGACGAGATCGCCTTCCGCGATGCGGTTGCGGAGTTCGTTGCTGGTGAGGTCAGCCCCCGCGTCGCGCAAATGGAGCGCGATGCCAAGATCGACCCCGCACTCATCTCCGCGTATTTCGAGATGGGACTCATGGGGATCCAGGCGCCCGAAGCCCACGGTGGCGCCGGCGGATCCGTCATGATGGTCACACTCGCCGTCGAGGAGATCTCGAAGGTCGATGCCGCTGCGGCGATCATGGTTGACGTGCAGAACACGCTCGTCGCCAACCCGCTGCTCGCCGGCGGCACGCCCGAACAGCTCGCGCGGTGGATGCCGAAGCTCTGCAGCGGCACGGTGGGCGCGTACGCACTCTCCGAGGCCGTGAGCGGCTCGGACGCCTTCGCGCTGCAGACGCGCGCGACGCCCAAGGACGGCGGCTACGTCCTCAACGGCCGCAAACTGTGGATCACGAACGGCGCCGAAGCCGGGCTCTACATCGTGTTCGCGACAGTCGACCCCTCCAAGGGCTACAAGGGCATCACGGCCTTCGTCGTCGAACGGCCCAACACCGGTTTCTCGGTGGGTAAGAAGGAAGACAAACTCGGCATCCGCGCGTCGAGCACCACGGAGCTGATCTTCGAGGACGTGTTCGTCCCGGCCGAGAACGTGCTCGGTCAGGTGGGCCAAGGCTACAAGCTCGCGATCGGCGCACTCAACGAGGGGCGCATCGGCATCGGCGCGCAGATGATTGGCATCGCGCAGGGTGCGCTCAATGCGGCGATCGCGTACCTCAAGGAACGGCAGCAGTTCGGCAAGCCGCTGAGCGAGTTCCAGGGCATCCAGTTCCAGATCGCGCAGGCCGCGACGGAACTCGAAGCCGCGCGCCTCATGGTCTACAACGCCGCGCGCCTCAAGGACAGCGGACACGACATCGCGCAGGTGGGGGCGATGGCGAAGCTGCTCTCGTCGCAGGTGTGTGAGCGCGTGACGTCACTCGCGGTGGAGCTGTTTGGCGGGTACGGCTACACGAAGGACTATCCGGTGGAGAAGTTCTACCGGGATGCGAAGATCGGGACGATCTACGAGGGGACGTCGAATATGCAGCTGCAGACGATTGCGAAGGGGCTGCTGAAGTAGAGGTGGAAGGTGTGAGGTGTGAGGTGTAGGGAACTGCGACGAGGGGGGCGAAGCCGATTGGCTCCGCCCCCCTCCTCACACCTCACACCTCACACCTCACACCTCACACCTGTAGTCGACCTACTTGGCCGACGTGAGGTCATATACCCCGATCAGCTGTTCGCCAGACTCTCCCTCTTCGCGGAGCCAGACGCGGTCGCCGCGAGATGCCATGAACTCCGTGGCGTAGGGAAAGGCGATACGCCCGATGTACCCTCCGCTTGCAGCGTCGAACAGGTCGAAGGTGTTCCGTTCACGCCAGGTCAGAAGTGGGCGCTGGTCGCCGGGTTTACGTGGCGGGATGGGACGCTTCTCGGCAGTCACGTGGACTTTCACCCACACACGTCCGATGTCGTCGATTCTGAGGTCACGAATCAACGGTTTCGTCCTCGGCGTCGCGACCGGTGGATACTGCGGTGTCTGCCTAGTGAAATACTCGCGCCACGCCTCCCACTCGGCGAACTCGGCATCGGCGTACGCCACGGGCTTCGCGTCGCGCGTGACTTCCTTCGCGGTACCGCTTGAGTCGAGGACCAGGATGCGGTACGCCATCGGGGACGCGACGACGATACTGCCGTTCGGCCCCGCACTGTGCATCGAATCGACAGGCTGCGCGGAGTAGCAGCCGTCGTTGGTGCAGAGAGCGAACCCTCGACCAGGTCCCGGACCGGGCGATGGCACTCGCCGCTTCCCCACTACGCTTCCATCGCGATCGAGGATGGAGTACGCGACCGGGAAGTTCTGCTCGCTCGTCTCCGCGCGTTCTCCGTCGATCTCCCAGCCGCGACGCCAAAAGCGACCGGCATCATCGATGAAGAAGGCGCCCTCTCCGCGCAGACCACCACCGACCACCGCCGGCACGACGCGTACGAACGCGTCATCCTTCCCGAAGACCACCAGCCGACCGTGATACGGATCACTCACCACGAGTCCGGAATCCGGTCCGACATCCATGTCGTAGCATCCTTCATATTCGCCGGGGCCTGCTCCCTTGCGACCTACGACGCGAATAAACCGCCCCGCTTCGTCGTAACGGCGAGCCAGCTGATCGTTCCCGTCGCATACGTAGAATCCACCGTCCGGTGCGGGTGTGATCGTCGCGATCTGTCCGAATGCGTACTCTGGAGGTCCGTCGAGCTCTCCGATCCGGAACACGCGGTCAGCGACGATGGAGTCGGTGCCGACGGAGAGCGCCGACCCGCGAACGGATCGCTGGCCGCTGGTGACATCTCGAGATGACGGCTCCCCACGCGCGCACGCGGAGAAGACCAAGACGAAGAGCAGAAAGTGAGTCAGCCGCGGTCGCATATTCTCCACGATGCAAGCTGGTACTTTGGGATGCAAGCTTCAGCCTCGCGACAAGCTGATCCCGCGCGCGACGAGGGGGGCGAAGCCGACTGGCTCCGCCCCCCTCCTCACATCTCACATCTCACATCTGACGTCCAATCACATCGTCGGCTTATTCACACCGATCAACCCGTTGAACACCAGCTTGAACGTGCCGGCCGGCTGCGCGCGGAACAGGGCCTCGGCGCCGATCAACCGCACCGTGCCACGTCCCACCGTCGCCTCGGCGGCGACCACGCCGCCTTCGAGATAGTTCTGGCCCCAGGCCCAGCCGCTGCGGAGCGGCGTGGCGGTGTCGAACCACATCAGCGGACGCACGCCGCGCGCGATCGCGTCGGGCGTGAGCTTGAACACCGGGCTGTTGTCGTACATCACGATCGCGCGCTTGCCCATGCCCTGCGTGCCGGGCTGAGTGTTGTCGACCGCGACCTCGAGCAGTGAACCCGGCACATAGAACTTGGTGTTGCCGAGTGCGCGCTCAGTGCCGTCGGGCATGCGCTCGACGAGGTAGTCGCTCATGGGCAAGTCGAGGTGCGCGGCGATGTTGGTGGAGCTGCCGATCGTGATGATCGTGCCGCCGCGCTCGACGAACTGCTTGATCTGCGGGATCGAACGGTCCTGCGTCACCGCACCGACCGCCTTCCGCCACTCGGCCGGCAACGACGCGGTGTCGATCACGCCACCACCGCCGCCGAAGCCGCGGCCGCCTGCGCCCGGCGCGCCGGTCGCGTTGCGCTTCTCCGGGATCGCGCCGTCGACGAACACCAACGCGTCGTACTTGGCGTTGAGGTTGCCGGCGTCGATCTCCTGCGGATACACGATGGAGTAATCGAACTCGTACTGCTCGAGCAGCCAACGCGTCCAGCCGCTGGGCATAGAGCCGCCGAAGCGATCCCAGAGACCCACGCGCATGGACTTCACCGGCTGCGCACCGCTCGTGGTGCCGGCGGTGAACGAGAGACCGAGATCACGCGCCGCCTTCTCGACGATCGGCTTGGACGTGCCGTTGTTGGCGATGATCCAGGTGCCGTCGGTCTTGCGCGACACCGTCGCACCAGCCTTGAGCAGGCGGTTCACTGCGATGAACGCATCGTTGGTGGCACCCGAGAGCGCCCACGTGGACCCGCTGGCCACGGTACCGGCCATCGGCTTCACGCGGTTGTTCGGCGCGATCTTCTCGAGCGGGCCGCTGACGTTGTCCATCACGCGGTCGAACTCCACGCCCATCTGCATGGCGAGCGTCCAGCCGGCGTTGTCGTACGGCGGCGTGGGTGCGCCACCCGGCACGCGGAAGTCGTTCGGATGGTCCTGCGGTTCGAACATGTCGAGCACGTGCACGCCGAAGGCCTGACCGGTCTTCACGACGTACGAGCCCGCCGGATACTGCTTGCCGCCCGCCGAGAACGGCGCGGTGGCGCGATGGACATCGATGCCGTTCTTCTGCAGTGCGACGATGAACTTCACCGCGGTGGGGAAGTCGGCCTGGTTGGACGGGATCACATAGGCCCGCGGATCACGGCGTGCCGGATCGTTCAAGATGGCCATGGCCTGCTGCGCACCTTCGCCGCTGCGCGCGCCGGCACCTCCACCGAACCCACCGCCGCCGCCCTGCGGTGCGCCACCCGTGCGCTGCGCCGCTTCAGCGGCGAGGCGCGCCTGTAGCGCTTCGATGCGCTTCGGCCAGATCGTCCAGCTGTCGCGATTGCCCTTCGCGATCTGGTCCGCGCCCATCTTCCAGATGTTGTAGAGGAAATGTTCCTTGTTGCGCGCGACCACGTCGAGCACCGCGCGGTTAGCGGTCACCGAGTAGTCGACCGACTGACGGAACTTCCACGGGCCCGGCTTCACCGGCAGCGGGACGTCCGCGCTCGGGATCTGCCGGTTGGCGATGAACGGCACTTCGATCGGCGTGGGGCTGCCGATGGTCTCGGTGAGCAGACCAATGATGTTGTGGAAGTACGCCGTGGTGCGCAGGCCGCCGTTCCACCACGTGGAGTAGCCGGTGGTCGCACGCATCACCACGCCACCCTTGTCCTCGGTGACGAAGCGGTTGTGCATCGCGCTGCCGACCACGTCGAGCCCGGTGCGGATGAGCGGATGCAGGTTGTAGTTCATCGGGTCACGGAACGGCGGGGCGAACATCACCGTGCCGGCCGGGCCTGTCTGGTGATGGTTGTACATCACCTGCGGATACCACTCCTGGTACAACACGCGGTTCATGTTCTCCGACTCGGGCTGCGAGGAGAGATAGAAGTCGCGGTTGTTGTCGTGGCCGATGTACTTCTGGTAGAGCCGCGGCACCGATCCCACGGTGCGCTGGCGCGGGTTGGACTCGCGCATGTACCAGTTGCTCACCAGCTCCATGCCATCGGGATTGGCATGCACCATCACGATGATGAGGTCGTTGCGGAACTTCGTGGTCTCCTCGTCATCACCAGAGACGAGCTGCCAGTTGGTCTCGATCAGCTGCTGCGCACCGAGCACTTCGGTCGCATGCAAACCGCCGTCGATCCAGACGATGCCCTTCCCTTCCTTCGCCAGCTGGCGCGCCTGCGCATCGGTGATGCCCTCGGCACGCGCCAGCTGCTCGGCGATGCGGCGATACTTCTCCTTGTTGCGGAGGTTCTCGGGGCTCGAGATGATCGCCATGAGCTGCGGACGACCTTCGGCGGTGACGCCGATGGTGTCGAGCTCCATGCGATCGGACTCGTTCGCGAGCTTGATCCAATACTCGACGAACTTGGTGTAGTTCGGCAGCTGATAGTCAGCGCCGATCTCGTGGCCGAAGAACTCCTTCGGCGAGGTCAGCCGCTGCTGCGCGGCGACCGGGAGGGCGAGGATCGCGGTGAGGGCGAGCGCTCGGCCGAGGGCGGGGATCCGACGGGACATCGTGGTTCGACTCCGGTGGAAGGGGGTGCAACTGGTATTCTACGCCTTCTGGGGCCATACCGCTGGGCGCTGCGCTCTCTGGGGCCGCGCGACGTATCTTCTGTGTTCCACGCCTTCCCGGAGTCCTGCGTGCGCCGTCCTGCCCGCTCCCTGCTCGCACTGCTTCCCCTCGTGCTGGCCGCGAGCCCACTCGCCGCCCAGATCGCGCAATCGGAGTTCGCCGCGCGCCGCGCCGCAGTCGTCGATGCCATGCCCGACGGCGTGCTGCTCGCACTCGGCGGCGGTGAACCGGTGCCCGATTTCATCCCGTTCCATCAACAGGTGCACTTCCGCTACCTGACGGGCTTCGACGAACCCGGCGCCGCGCTCGTGATCGTGAAGTCCGGCGGCACGCGGCGCGAGATGTTGTTCGTGCGCGGGAAGAACCCGGCGCAGGAAGTCTGGACCGGTGCCCGGCTCGGAGTCACCGGCGTGCGCGAGACGCTCGGTATGGAAGGGCGCGACGCCTCGGTCCTGCGCTCGGTGCTCGACTCCATTCTGAAAACGCAGACCACGCTGCTCGTCACCGGCGACATCGGCGCGCGGATGACCGAGCGCTCGACGCACGATCAGTTCGTCGAGGCACTGACGGCGCAGACGCCGAGCGTGAAGGTGACCGACTTCCGCCGCGAGGTGGAGAAGCTGCGTGGCACCAAGAGCGCTGCCGAACTCGATCGCATCCGCATCGCGTCGGAGATCAGCGCACGGGGGCATCTCGCGGTAATGCGCGCGGTGCAGCCTGGCATGGCGGAGTTCGAGCTGCAGTCGCTGGCCGAGTACACGTGGCGCCGCGAGGGCGGCGATGGCCCGTCGTACGGGTCGATCGTGGGCTCAGGGCCGAATGCGACCACGCTGCACTACAATCGCAATGACCGCGTGGCGAAGGCCGGTGAAGTGATCGTGATGGACATGGCGACGTACTTCGATGGGTACGCGGCTGACATCACGCGCACGGTGCCGGTGAGCGGGAAGTTCTCACCCGAGCAGCGGGCCATTTACACCATCGTGCTCAACGCGCAGAAGGCAGCCGAGCGGCAGATCCGCGTGGGTGGCCCGGCGCGCGCCATGAACGACTCGGCGACTGCGGTGCTCGCGGCCGGGCTCGCGCAGGTGGGATTGATCGAGTCGCCGACCGCGACGTACGACTGCGGCACCGCCGAATCCCCGCGGAGCTGCCCGCAGCTGGGTCTCTACTACATGCACGGGCTCGGCCACGGCATCGGCCTGCTCGTGCACGATCCCGACCAGTACACGCGGTTGGGGCGGTTCGAGGTGGGCTCGGCGTTCACGATCGAGCCGGGGATCTACGTGCGCGAGAACCTGCTCGACATCATCCCGGATACGCCGCGCAATCGCGAGCTCAAGTTGCGCATCGCGGCGGCCGTCACCAAGCACGCGAACATCGGCGTGCGGATCGAGGATGATTTCCTTGTGACGTCGAGCGGTGTGGTCCGCGCGTCGGCGGGCGTGCCACGCGAACTCGACGAGGTGGAGCGCGAGCTGGCGAAGCCGCGCCCGCCGCGGGACGCGAGCGTGGTGGAGCGCTACCTAAAGTACAAGACTGGCCGCTAGGCACCGGACGGACCTGCCGGGCGCAGCTCAGCGCCCGCGCAGGATCCCCGCGCGCACCCGACGCGCCTTCTCGCTGGCCTCGGGGTCGGGCGCGATGTGCGTGTCGATGAGGGTAGTCACCTCCACGATCGCGTCGAGCTGGAGCGTGTTGGTGTTACGACGCACGTCGAGAGTCATCACGGCGCCGGGGCGCTTGCCCCAGAACTCACGCCAGCGCTCGCCGAACGTGGGGTCCAGCGTGGAGCGGCCGCCGATGGCGGTGATGATGTCGCCGATCTCGAGGCCTGCGCGGACACCGGCACCCTGCGGATCCAACTGCTCGACGCGCACACCGAGTGAATCGCCACGCAGCAACGCACCGAGTCTCGGTTCGCTCACCGAGTCGCTCACGATCCGCCACCCGGCGAGCGGCAGCCACTTGTCCCAGGGCATCGTCTCGCGCCCATCGATGTATCGCTGTGCAAAACCGCCGAGTGCCTTGCCGCCCGCAGCCCGCGTGGCGGCGTTCCAGAACTCGTCGCTGGTGAAGCCGCGGCCAGCCTTGTACGGGCCGTTCCAGATCTCGCGCATCACGTCGTCGAGCGAGCGTGCGTTGTCGGACGCGTCGCGGATGATGATGTCGAGTGCGAGGCCGGCGAGTGAGCCCTTGTCGTAGTAGATGTCAGATGTGCCGTCGCTCATCGACAACCACGATTGGAGCGACGCATCCTCGAGGGCGATGACCGGCACCGCATTGGTGTGATCGATCTTGCCGAGCGTGGTGGCGAGGAAGCCGGCTTCGTCGATGAGAAGGCTGCGGACCTGCGCGAGATCGGCGTAGTAGTCGGTGATGCCTTCGCTCATCCAGAGCCAGGTGGTCGGCTGCATGGCGTCGTAGCGGTACGGCACGAGGTCCGCCGGGCGCAGGCGCTTCACGTTCCAGGCGTGGACGATCTCGTGCACGTGCACCGCCACAACGAATGGTTCCTCGACATACTCGGCGCCGACGATGGCGAGTTCGCTCTCCGTGTGCTCGAGTGCGCTCATGCCGCCGAAGCCGGAGTCGGCCACCTGGAGCACCGTGTAGCTCTTCCACGGCACTTCACCGAAGACCTTCGCGAGTGGTTCGACGCTGCGGCGCAACGCGTCCCAGAGCTTGGTGCGCTGTTGCTCGGAGAGTGAGGTGGCCGGATAGGTGGCCAATCGCATCCATCTGTCGGCAACGAGTGTGCTGTCGAGGGCGAAGCGGCCGACGAAGAACGGGTGGTCGAGCAGGTCGTGCACGTCACGCGCGGTGTAGCGGTGCGCGGAGTCGCCCGGGGTCATGCCGGTGGCAACGAGCCAATCGCGCTCGGTGTGCAACTGCACCGTCGCGGGGGTGTTGGACTGACCCTCGACGAACAGGAACGTGGTGGTGCCGTTGAAGAACCCGAAGTCCTCGCGGGTCCACGCACGAGCGTTGTCGAGCGTGTCGGCGCGGACCAAGTAGGTCAGTTCCACTTCGCCACGCGTGGTCGGCACGATACGCCAGGTGTCGGGGTCGGCCTTGTCCCACGTGAGCTCCTTGCCGTTCTGCTTGGCGCTGAACTGCGTGACGTGGCGCGCGAAGTTGGCGATCTCGTAGGCGCCCGGCGTCCACGCGGCCATCGAGAGAAGTACTGGGGTGCGGCCTTCGACCTTGAAGCGGGCGCGGACCTTGAGCTGCTGGAGCAGCGCTTCCTCGGCGCCGAGCGTGACGTCGAAGCGCAGGGCGGAGATGAGCGCGGAGCGCGGGGCGCGGTCGATGGACTGGGCCGGAAGCATCGGCGCGGCGCCGAGCGCCTCTGCCAGGAGTAGGGCGGACGCGAGGGCGAGTGCCAGCGGACCGTGGGTGCGGCGGCCGGGACGTCGTGCGTGGCCGAGATTGCGCGCAGAAGGCATACGGGGAGAATCGACGGGACGGAGTGGGATGCTGCAGAAGGGGGACGCTTGGCGCCCCTCCCGGGCCACGGAGACCCACTACGAGCCAGAGATACCCCGCCGTCCCCCTCCGTGCCGTCCGAGGGGGCTCGTTCGTCCTTTCTCTCGGACCCAACCCTCACCGACCAATGACCGCACCAGTCGTCCGAAATCGCGCGCAGGAGAACAAGCGCCTCCACGTCGTGATGCGTGATGGTTCCCTCGTCGAGGGCACCATCTTCATCGGCGAGGACATGTCGCTCGTGTCGTTCCTCACCAGCCGCAAGGGCGGCTGGATGAACATGGTGGATGCCCATCGGCCCAAGCTCAACGAGCAGCCGGGTCACCTCATCGCCCAGACCGACCTCATGGTGCTCGTCAGTGCGCCGGACGACGACCTTCAGGTCGTCGGCCCGTCAGGTCAGGGCTCCGGCGAGCGCGAAGTGGAGCTGCACCTGATCGGCGGCAAGTCGATTAAGGGTGTGCTCCACTTGGCGCCGATGCAGCGCATCAGCGATTACCTCTCGCACTGCGGCAAGTTCGCGGGCATCTCGCGCGCGACGCTGCTGCCGGACAATCACGAGATCGGTGATGTCGCGGTGAACGCCTCGGCGATCGCTCTCCTGCGCGAGGCGCGCGAGGACGCTCAGTAGGGCAGCAGGCGCCGGAGCTGGGCCGGTCGATCGGTGAACATCCCGTCGACCCCGAGTGAGAGCAACTGACGCATCTCGGCCTCGTCGTTCACCGTGTACGGGTGGACGACGAGGCTGTTCGCATGCGCCCGCTCGACCAGTGTGCGATTCACGTGGCGCCGCGACGGCCCGATGCCCTGTGCGTAAATCGCGATGCGAGCGAGGTCGGCATCGAGTGTCGCCTCGTCGAGTCGATCGCCGAGTAGCTGCACGAGTGTGTAGCCGGGGGCGAGAGCGGCGAAGCGCTGCAGACTGGCCGCGCTGAAGCTCTGCACGATCACACGGGCGCGGGCGGTGGAGTCCGCGGCGAGCCCGTGCCGCGTGAGGGCCTCGAGCAGGGCCTGCTCCATGCCCGGGGCCTCTTCAGGCGCCTTGAGCTCGATATAAAACTTCGCGCGACGGCGGTAGCGCGCGAGGACTTCGTCGAGCGTGGGGATACGCTGCGCGGCGAACTCCGGCTTGGCTCGCGGCGGGAACTTGGCGTTGAACCAGGTACCGACATCGCAACGCGATAGCTGTGCCCGGGTCTTGCTGCGGATGGTCCCGCTGCAATCGGCGACGGGGCCCCGGGCCACGCGGTCGAGTGAGTCGTCGTGGAAGACGACCAGCAGACCGTCTCGCGTGAGCTGCAGGTCCTGCTCGATCCAGTCGGCGCCGGACTCGAGGGCGAGATCCCACGCGGCGAAGGTGTGTTCGGGTGCGTCCCACGAAGCGCCGCGGTGCGCGATGACCTGCGGACGTGTAGGCGCGAGCGACCCGAGGCCGACCACGGCCAGTGCCAGCAGGAGGAGCGACGGGAGGCGCATGAGGAGAAGTTCGTGTACCCCCTCCGCGCCGGGAAGTCGCGCTGCGTCACGGGCGGGTCACTCTGTCGTGGCTCCAGAGTGGCGTGGCGAGCGAAATGCGTCGATCTTGCACACATGACTCCCATTGCCTCGACCCGCACCCTGCCGCGCGCGACCGGTTTCGTCGCCACGCTCGCGTCTGCGCTCACGACGGCGCTGATGTTCGCGACCGCGCCCGAGCTCCACGCGCAGGCGCCCGCGCCGCAGACCGCCAACACGATCACTTACGACATCTCCTTTCCGCGCGCCGTGCATCGCGAAGGCGAGGTCACTGTGCGCTTCCGCGCGGTCCCGGTGGGGCCCCTGCGGGTGCGGATGTCGCGCAGCTCGCCCGGGCGCTACGCACTGCACGAGTTCGCCAAGAACGTCTACTCGGTGAAGGCCGTCGACGCCGCGGGCCGACCGCTGCGCGTGACGCGCGTCTCGCCGCACGACTGGACCGTCACCGGACACACGGGCGAGGTGGTGTTCAGCTACACGCTCTACGCCGATCGAGCCGACGGCACCTACGCCGGCATCGATGACACGCGCGCCCATCTCAACATCCCGGCGACGTTCGCGTGGTCACCTTCGTTGATGACCCGCCCCATCCAGGTGACCTTCCATCGCCCGGACCCCTCGTGGAAGATCGCCACGCAGTTGCAGCCCACGAGCGATCCCGAGACGTTCCGCGCGCCGAACTTCCAGTACTTCATGGATTCGCCCACGCACCTGGGCGCGCTCGACATTCGTGAATGGCCGGTGACCAGTGGTGGCCGCACGCAGACGGTGCGCCTCGCGGTGAACCACACCGGCACCGCCGAACAGGTGACGGCGTACACGGACCTCACCAAGCGCGTGGTGAACGAGATGGCGGCGGTGTTCGGCGAACTGCCGGCGTTCGACTACGGCACGTACACGTTCATCGCCTGCTACCGCTCCAACTGCGCCGGCGACGGCATGGAGCATCGCAACTCCACCTCGCTCACCAGTGGCGGTTCGCTCGCGCAGGCTCAGCTGCAGCTGCTCGGCACGGTGTCGCACGAGTTCTTCCATGCGTGGAACGTCGAGCGCATCCGGCCCAAGACGCTGGAGCCGTTCGATTTCACCGAGGCGAACTTCTCCAGCGAACTCTGGCTCGCCGAGGGATTCACCAACTACTACGGCGTGCTGGTGATCGCGCGGGCGGGGATCATCACGCCGGGGCAGTACGCGCAGCGGCTGACCGGCGCGGTGAACACGCTCACCACGAGCCCGGCGCGCAACTACGGCGGCGCGGTGGCGATGAGTCAGCAGGCGCCGTTCGTCGACGCGGCGGTGTCGATCGACCCCAACAACCGCACGAACACGTTCATCTCGTACTACACGTACGGCGAAGCACTGGGCATCGCGCTCGACCTGACGCTCCGCGCGCGCACACCGCAGGTCACGCTCGACGACTTCATGCGCGAGATGTGGAAGCGGTTCGGGAAGAATCAGACGGCGGATCTCGCACCGGCAAAGGCGTATACGGTGGCAGACGCGGAGGCCGTGCTCGCGGACGTCACGGGAGACGAGGCGTTCGCGAAGGACTTCTTCGCGCGCTACGTGGTGGGCAGCGAATTGCCGGACTACTCCGCATTGCTCGCGCGGGCGGGATTCCTCGTTCGCAAATCAGCCGAGGGTCGCGCGTGGATGGGGGATTCTCCTCTCTCGGCGTTCGAGGGCGAGGTCATCGTCGCCGGCCCCACGCAGATCGGCTCGCCGATGAACGATATCGGTCTCTCGGCGGGTGATCGGATCCTCACGATCGACGGCAAGACCGTGGCCACGCAGCAGGACGTGCGGTCCGCGGTCGAAGCGAAGAAGCCCGGTGAGCAGGTGCGCGTGACCTGGCGCGGGCGCGCCGGTGAGAAATCCGCGATGATGACGCTGCGCGCGAATCCGCGTGTGGACGTGGTCGCGTTCGAGGACGCCGGCATGACGCCGACGGCGGCGCAGCTGGCATTCCGCGCCGCGTGGGTGGGCAGCAAGCAGAAGTAAACCGGACGCTCTGAGACGTGCGCGGGGCAGCGACGATGTCGCTGCCCCGTTTCACATCAGTCGATTCAAGCCCCACGGCGCATTGTCCGCAACCTGACTCTCGGTCGCGAGACGCGCGAGTGCTTCGCCGCTAGCGGCCGAGAACTTGAAGCCGAATCCGTTGCACGGACTGCCCAACACGACCTGTGGATGTACAGGGTGCCGGTCGAGGATGAACTGCCCATCCGGCGTATTGGTGTAGAGGCAGGTCGTCGAGCGCAGGTGCGCGCCCACGATGCCGGGGGTGAACCGATCGAGTACCGCCCGTGCCGACGCGATCTCCTGCGGGCGGATGCTGCGATCAACCGTCTCCGCGGTGACGAACTCCCCGCCGCCGTGCGTGGCGACCTTGATCGCCCCATCGAGCGCGGGGAACACGGCCGTCGCGTGGGTGACCTCATCGGCCATGACGAGGATGGGCGTGGTCTCTGGGCGGAACGGATGGGCGGGTTGTTCGGCGAACCAATGCAGGGTGAGGCGTTCGACCTTGAGCTCCACGCCGAGCGCGGCGAGCTCGTGTTGCATCCAGGCCCCGGTGGCGAGGATGAGCCGGTCGCCGCGGTAGGTTCCTTTCGCGGTGCGGATTTCCACGCCCTCACCATCCGCGCGCCACGCCGCGACCGGCTCGTCGAGATGCAGCTCCGCGCCGAGTGCGCGCGCGCGGGCCAGTTCGGCGCGCACGATGCCTTCGGGGAATAGGATGCCTGCGCCGGGATCGAAGAAGCCCACTTGTTGCGTGCTGGGCGTGAGCCATGGCCAACGATCACGCACCGCGGCGGCGCTGAGTTCCTCGAACGGCACGGCGTGCGGGAGCGCACTCGTGCGCGAACCCGCGATGAGCCGATCGGAAGGCGGGCCGAGAAACACGCCCCCGGTGCGGACGAATAGGCGTTCACCCGCATGCCGTTCGAGTTCGGGCCACAATGCGAACGCACGCTGTACCAGCGGGACGTACTCGGGTCCCTCCCAGGCCGTCACGCGCGTGATGCGCGAGTCGCCGTGGGTGGATCCGTTAGGGTGCGGCGGGGCGAACCGGTCGAACGCGACGACGTGGTGGCCGAGTTCGGCGAGGCGCCACGCGGCAGCCGAACCGACGGCGCCGAGGCCAGCGAGGAGGATCTTCATCGTGCGTGGAAAGTGTCGGCGCCAAGCCCCAGCGCAAGACTGGCGCGGCGCGTTCTCGTCGGCGAGTATCAGCGTATCGCCGTCTGCTTCACTCCCGACCGGATCCAATCGATGTCCCGACTTCGCTCCGCCCTGACGCGTGCCGTCGCTCTGATCGCCCTCGCGGCCACCCCCGCCCTCGCTCAGCAGCAGCCCGCCGACCTCGTCGTCCTCAACGGTCGCATCTACACCGCCGACGGCGCCCGCCCGGTCGTCGACGCCATGGCGATCCGCGGCGGACGCGTGGTTTTCGTCGGCGACCGCGCCGGTGCCCGCGCCCTGATCGGCAGCGGCACACAGACGCTGGACCTCGACGGCCGCACCGTCATCCCCGGCATGACCGACGCGCACGCGCACGTGGCCGGACTCGGCTCCTCGCTGCGCAACGTCGACCTCGTCGGCACCACGTCGTATGCGCAGGTGATCGAACGCGTGGTGGAACGCGCCAAGTCCACGCCCAAGGGCGAGTGGATCATCGGGCGCGGCTGGGACCAGAATGACTGGGGCGACACGCGCTGGCCGTCGCAGGCCGAGCTCTCGCGCGCAGTGCCGGACCATCCCGTGTACCTTGAGCGCGTGGACGGCCATGCCGGCCTCGTGAACGCACTCGCCCTGCAGAAGGCGAACGTCACCAAGGCCACCAAGGACCCGAGCGGCGGTCAGATCATCCGCGACGCGCAGGGCAATCCGGACGGCGTGCTCGTCGACAACGCGCAGAGCCTGGTCGAGCGGGCCATCCCGGCCGCGACGCGTGCGCAGGTGAAGGAGAGCATCAAGGCCGCGATCGCCGAGATGCATCGCTGGGGGCTCACCGGCGTGCACGATGCCGGCTCCTCGGCGCAGGTGCTCGAGTTGTATGAAGAGCTCGGCAAGGAGAACGCGCTCAACATCCGGCTCTACGCGATGATCTCCGACCACGCGCCGACGATCGACGCGTGGATGAAGCGCGGCCCGCAGAGCGGATTGTACAACGGCACGCTCTGGGTACGTTCGATCAAGCTGTATCAGGATGGCGCGCTCGGGTCCCGCGGCGCGGCGCTGCTCGAGCCGTACTCGGACGACGCCAAGACCAACGGCCTGCTGGTCTCCGCACCGGAGCACATCAAGGAAGTTGCGACCAAGGCGGTCCGCGCCGGCTTCCAGGTGAACACCCACGCCATCGGCGACCGTGGCAACCGCCTGGTGCTCGACTCGTACGAAGCGGTCTTCAAGGCCAACCCCACCGCGGACCATCGCTTCCGCGTGGAGCACGCGCAGATCCTGCATTCAGATGACATTCCGCGCTTCGCCGAGCTCGGCGTGATCCCGTCGATGCAGGCCTCGCATCAGACCAGCGACATGTACTGGGCGGGCAACCGGCTCGGCGAAACGCGGCTGCGCGGTGCGTACGCGTGGAGGTCGTTGCTGGAGAGCGGTGTGATCATCCCCAACGGGTCGGACTTCCCGGTGGAGTACGTGAACCCGTTGATCTCGTTCAAGGCGAGCGTGACGCGGCAGGACGCGCGCAACTGGCCGGCGGGTGGTTGGTACCCGGAGCAGAAGATGACGCGCGACGAGGGCCTCAAGTCGATGACGCTGTGGCCGGCGTACGCGGCGTTCCAGGAGAACGAACTCGGCTCGCTCAGTGCGGGCAAGCGTGCGGACTTCGTGGTGCTCAATCAGGACCTCATGCGCGTGCCCGACGCCGTGCTCTCCGAGACGAAGGTGCTCTCGACCTGGGTGGGCGGTGTGAAGGTCTACGAGCGGAAGTGAGCGCGATGCCCTTCAAGCAACTCTTCATCATCCGCACCGCGCTTATGGCGGGCGTCGCCGCCTTCGCGGCGATCGTCACGTTCCAGCGTTCGCAGGGCATGAGCACGGGCTTCGCTGCGCTAGCTCTGCTCGAGAACCTGCGCTACGTGCTGTGGGCGCTGGCGGCGTTCGCCGTGGCCGCTGCGCTGTTCCTGCGCGGACGTGTGGACGCAGCGCCGGATCGTCAGAAGGGCATGATGCTGATCATCGGCTGGGCGTTCGGTGAGGGCGTCGCGCTCCTCGGCACCGTGCAGCATTTCATGGGCGCGTCGCTCAGCACGATGGCCGTGGGCCTCGTCGCGTTCATCGCCGTGCTGATGATCCTGCCGATCCCTCGAGCCCGCAGCTGATGCGCGTGATCTCGCTGCTGCCGAGTGCGACGGAGATCGTCGCGGCGCTCGGTGGGATGGAGCATCTGGTCGGGGTCACGCATGCCTGCGACTACCCGAGCGTGGTCGATTCACGCGCCCGCGTCACGCGCACGGCGATCGACGACCGTGCGGCACCGGGCGTGATCGACGCGCAGGTGCGCGAGATAACCGAGCGCGGTGCACCGCTCTACACGCTGCACGAGGACCGCATCCGCGCACTGCATCCGGATCTCATTCTCACGCAGGCGCTCTGCGAGGTCTGCGCCGTGATGGAAGGCGATGTGCGCGCGCTGGCCGCGCAGCTCAGCCCAGTGCCACGCGTGATCACACTCTCGGCCACCTCGCTCGACGGTGTACTCGACGACATCCGCACCGTGGGCACGGCGATTGACCTTTCCGACGAAGCCGATGAGTTCCTCGCCGGCGCACGCGCGCGGATGGAGTCCGTGCATGTCACGCTCAAGGCGGCGAAGGCACCACGGCCACGTGTGGCGGTGATCGAGTGGGGCGACCCCATCTATGCGGCAGGCCATTGGGTGCCGGAGATGGTCCGACGCGCCGGTGGCATCGATGTGCTCGCCAAGCCGAGGGAGCACTCGGTGGTGGTCTCCATCGACGCGGTGCGCGCGGCCGATCCCGAAGTGATCCTCATCGCACCCTGTGGCTTCGACCTTGAGCGGTCCATCGCCGAGGGCGAACGTCTGCTCGCACTACCCGAGTGGGCCTGGGCCGCCGACCGTCAGGTGTTCGCGGTTGATGCGAACGCCCTCGCCAGTCGTCCTGGTCCGCGTCTCGTCGACGGAGTCGAGGTCTTCGCTCGGCTCTTCAATCCTTCGCTCTTCACGCCGGTCGATCCTTTCTATGCTCAAGCCCTCCGCGGTCACCTTTCTTAAGCAGCTCCTCGACACGCCCGGCCCGTCGGGCTACGAAGCGGCCGCCGCCAAGGTCTGGCGCGACGAAGCCAAGACCTTCGCCGCCGAGGTGCATGCCGACGCGCATGGCAACTCGATGGCGGTGGTGAACCCCAAGGGGTCGCCCACCATCATGCTCGCCGGCCACATCGACGAGATCGGTGTGATCGTCACATACATCGATGACGACGGCTACGCGTACATCGGACCGATCGGTGGCTGGGACCCACAGGTGCTCGTCGCGCAGCGCATCCGCTTCATGGGTCGCAACGGCGAGGTACTCGGTGCGGTGGGCAAGAAGCCGATCCATTTGATGAAGCCCGAGGACCGCGAGAAGGCGTCGAAGATGACCGACCTCTGGGTCGACATCGGCTGCTCGACGCGTGCGCAGGCGGAGGCGCTGCTTTCCATCGGCGACGCGGGTGTGATCGACCAGCGCACGCTCGACTTCCCGAACGACCGCATCGTGTCGCGGTCGATCGACGACCGCATCGGCGCGTTCGTGGTGCTCGAGGCGTTGCGTCGTTATGCGGCGGATCCGGGTGAGGCGCGTGTGGTGGCTGTGGCGACCACGCAGGAGGAGATCGGGTACCATGGCGGCGGAGCGCGCGTAGCGGGAGAACGTGTGGACCCGGCGATGGCGATCGTCGTGGACGTCACCTTCGCGACCGATCACCCGGGCGTCGAGAAGAAGGAACTCGGCGACTCCAAGCTCGGCAGCGGACCGGTGCTCACGCGTGGCTCGGTGGTCTCTCCGGTGGCGTTCCGCATCGTGCGCGACACCGCGGAATCGATGCGCATCCCGTTCACGCTGCACGCGGCCGGTCGCGAGACGAGCACCGATGCCGATGCAATCCATCTCGCGCGGCATGGCGTGGCGACCGCATTGATGTCGGTGCCCAACCGCTACATGCACTCACCGAACGAGATGGTGAGTCTTTCCGATCTGGATCACGCCGCGACGTTGATCGCGGCCAGTTGCAAGGCCGTGACCAAGGAGACCGACTTCACGGCGCGATGATGGCCTGCATGCCGGTGGCGGTCGACCGGCGCTGAGCCTGCGCGACCAGGCGGACCGACGCTTCGCGCACCTCGCGGTCGCGATCGTTCCGCAGGGCCTGCACCGCGGTCATCGTCTGCGGCGAACGGATGGCCACGAGCGCCGTGCAGGCCTGGATGCGGAGCGCGGCGCTCTTGCGTTGGGGGTGAGCGCCTTCGCCTTCGGCCATCTTGATGAGCACCTGCGCGGCTTCGGGCGAACCGATCGCGCCCACCGCGCTGATGGCGGAGTAGAGGACCTCGCGGTCCTTCTCTTTCTCGAGTACCGGCATGAGCAGGGCGAGGCCCTTCGGCGACTTCTTCGCCGCGACGGTGGCCACCGCGCGGTGGCGCACCAGCGGTGACTCGTCCTCGAGTGCCAGACCGATCGCGTCGAACGCCATGAGCGAGTCGAATTGTCCGAGCGCACGCACTGCGGCGCGCCGCGCGCGAGCGTCAGGATGGTGGATCAACTCCAGCAGGATGGTCTCGCCACGCGGATCGCGGAGCTCGCCGAGGATGGCGGCGGCCTGACGTACCATGAGGTCGCGCGTGTCACGGGCGAGCGCGAGCAGCGCGTCGTGCGTGCGGCGCAGGCCGCGCAGCGCCTCGAGACAGCGGGCACGCGTCTCGGCGGTCTTCGATGCGACGTACTCATCGATCATCGCCTCCGCACCGTCCGCGCCGAGTCGCGTGAGGATGGTCTGCAGGCGAGCAGACGCGACTGGGTCGTCCCAACGCTCATGGCGCAGCACCGCGATCTGCCGCACCACCACCGTGCGATCCGCCAGACGGCGCAGCGCGTAGCTGAACGCCTGACGACGGTCATCGGAGTTGTACATCTCGTTCTGCTGCTGCTCAATCGCGACGAGCGCGATCATGGCCTCGATGAGATCGTCGAAGCGTCCTTGGCGGAACGCGAGATCACAAAGCAGCACGAACTGATCGAGTGCCGCGACGAACGCCACGCGGCTGTCCGCGAGCTCCATCACATCCATGGCTGCCGCGAGTGCCGGATGCGAGGGCACCGGCATCTCAATCGGTTCTTCGATGAGCTCCGACTGCGGACTCGGCGTCGCGGGATTGATCGCGGTGAACGCGTTGATGCCCTGCGATGGCGTGCCGATGGATCCGCGCGCAGGCGTGAGCGACGAGGGGCGCGGCGCGGAGGGACCTTCGGTCACTGGCTTGGGCGCTGGGGCGGACGCCGCTTCGACGATCGGCTTCGGGCGCGGTGCGGACGCGCCCTCGACGATCGGCTTGGGCCGAGGCGCGGAGCCGCCCTCAACGATCGGCGAGGTGCCGCTCGTGCGCTTGGGCGGCGTGTACAGCGCGTCAGGCAGCGCGGTCGTGCGCGGGACAAGCTTGCGCGGGAACGCACGTGCATCGAGCACCGCCGAGCGTGCGGCGAACTTGGACGGCGGATCGCTTTCCCCGGGCACCGTCGCGAGCATGCGTGCCAAGTCGAGCACGTCGGCGAGCGCGGCCCGGTCCGTGATGGCGAGCTCGAGGACGCCGCACTTGGTCAGGCGTGCGGCGAGGTCGCTCAAACCCTCGTGTGCCGGACCGCCGTCCACGACCAGCGCGCCGTCCACGAACGCCAACGCGGCGGCCTTCTTCTTGGCGGACTCGACGACGGTGCGCGCGAGGTCCCGGTGCTCCATCGCCGATTGCGGCGACGACGACATGAGTGCGACGAGCGCAGCGAAGCGCTCGACGAGCGACAGTGGTGGGGTGGGCGCGGGGTCGGTCATCGCGTGCTGGTGTCGCCTCCGGTGTCCCGGTAACATACGCGAGTCGCGTGCGCGGCACTATCGCGCGCGCGCACTCCCACCTGCTCCGGAGTCACGCATGCGTCGCCGTCACGTCCTTCCCCTGCTCGCCCTCGCGCTCACCGTCGTGGTATCCCGCCCCGGGCTGACGCAGGGCACCGCCGCTGCGCGCGTGACGGTGCTCCGCGCGGCGCGGCTGATCGACGGCACGGGTGCCGCGCCGGTAGCGAACGGCGTGGGCGTGCTCGTAGGTGACCGGATCGTCGCGGTAGGCGCGGAGAGTGCCGTGCGCATCCCGGCCGGCGCGCAACGCATCGACCTCGGCGATGCCACCCTGATGCCGGGCTTCATCGACGTCCACGTGCATTTCTTCGGCCGCGCGCTCGAAGATCGCGGTTCCGCCGAACAGCGTACGCGGGACTACGTCGGCTACGGCGCGATCGTCGGCGCGGAACACGCGCGCCGCACGCTCATGGCGGGGTTCACCAGCGTGCGCAACGTGGGCACCGGGGAGTTCCACGACGTGGCCCTGATGCGTGCGATCGAGGACGGCTACGTGCAGGGACCGCGCATCCAGCCGTCGGGTCACTCGCTCGGCATCACCGGCGGCCACTGCGACGAGAACAACTACAAGCCGGGCCTCGCCGACGGATCGCCGGAGACCGGCATCGCTGACGGCGTGGAAGAGATCGTGAAAGCCGTGCGCTACCAGGTGAAGTATGGCGCCGGGGCGATCAAGACCTGCGCGACGGGTGGGGTGCTCTCTGCGGGCGATGAAGTCGGCGTGCTGCAATACACGTACGACGAGCTCAAGGCGATGGTGGACGAAGCGCACAAGCTGGAGCGCAAAGTGGCGGCGCATGCACATGGCACCGAGGGCATCAAGGTCGCGGTGCGCGCTGGCGTCGCGAGCATTGAACACGGCTCGTTCCTCGACGAAGACGGCGCGAAGCTGATGGCCGAGCGCGGCACGTTCCTCGTACCGACGATGATGGCAGGCGAGGCGGTGCTCCGTGCGGCGGACGCCGGCGGCATCCCGCCGTTCATCGCGCAGAAGGCGCGCGCGGCCGGCAAGGCGATGCAGAACGCGACCCGCATCGCCAAGGCCGCGGGCGTGCCGATCGCGCTCGGCACCGATGCCGGCGTGGGCGCGCACGGGGCGAACGGGCACGAGTTCCCGCTCATGGTGGAGTGGGGCGGCCTCACGCCGATGGAAGCGATCGTCGCGGGCACGGCGAACGCCTCCAAGCTGCTCGGCTGGCAGGACCGGCTCGGCACGCTGAGCGTCGGCAAGCTCGCTGATATCGTGGCCGTGCCGGGGGACCCGACGCGTGACATCAAGACGATGGAGCGCGTGAACTTCGTGATGCAGGGCGGCAGCATCGTGAAGGGCCAAGGCGCGTCGGCGCGCTGATCACGACACGCGCGACGGCATCCGCGATGGGGCTGCACGCCTGGTCGAGTGCGCACTACGTCATCCCGTTGCCTGAGGGGCACCGGTTCCCGATCGCGAAGTACGCGCTGCTGCGTGATGCCGTGCTCGCAGAGGGCATCGTGCGACCCGAGGCTCTGCACGACCCCGCTCGCGCGCCGCTCGAGGACATCGCGCGTGTGCACGACACGGCGTATATCGAACGGCTCCTCCACGGCACCATGCCCAGCGCGGAGCAACGCACGCTGGGATTCCCATGGAGCGAGCACTTGGTAGAGCGCTCGCTGCGTGCGAGTGGAGGCACGCTCGAAGCCGCGACCCACGCGCTCGACGTCGGCATCGCGATGAACCTCGCCGGTGGCACACACCACGCGTTCGCAACGCATGGCGAGGGATTCTGCGTGCTCAACGACGTCGCGATCGCCACGGCGGCACTCCGCGCGCAGGGGCGCATCACCCGCGTGGCGATCATCGATCTCGACGTGCACCAGGGCAACGGCACGCATGCGCTCTTCGCCGGCGACGACGCCGCATTCACCTTCTCGATGCACGGCCGTCGCAACTATCCGTTCCGGAAAGTGGCCGGACGGCTCGACGTCGAGCTCGAGGACGGCACCGGCGACAGCGAGTACCTCGAGCGACTCGGCGACGTGTTGCCGAGTGTTCTCGCAGAGTCGCGACCGGACCTGGTGTTCTATCTCGCCGGCGCCGATCCACACGAGGGCGACACGCTCGGCCGGCTCAAGCTCACGTTCGACGGACTCATGCGCCGTGACGCTATGGTGCTCGACGCGGTGCGCAGCGTGGGCGTCCCGGTCGCAATCGCCATCGCAGGCGGTTATGGTCGTGATATCCATGACACCGTGCGGGTGCACGCGAACACCGCGCGCATCGCGCGCGACTTCCTCGGTTGACGATGCCTCCGATCCCGGCTCCACGCGCTGACGGCTACACCACCAGCACGCCCCTTCCGCTCTATTGGTGTCGCTACGCCCCGCTCGTCCCCGAGAGCCGCATGCTCGTGCTGCATGGCGGCCCGGGCGCGCATCATGAGTATCTGCTTCCGCAGATGCTGGCATTGGCGGAGACGCGCGAGTGCGTGTTCTACGATCAGCGTGGTGGCGGGCGATCCAAAACGGACGACCGCACGCCGATCACCTGGCAGACGCAGGTGCAAGACCTCACGGCGGTGATCGCCGAGCTCGCGCCTGGCCCGCTCACGTTGGTGGGATACTCGTGGGGCGCGCTGCTGACCCTGCTCTACGCGATGGAATCGAACGCGGGTCGTGCGGGGGCGGTGCCGGCGCGGATGGTGTTGATCAACCCGGCACCGGCCACACGCACCTTTCGCAACGAGTTCGAGGCCGAGTTCGCCCGGCGTCAGTCCGGACCGGAGGTCGCCGCGCTGCGCGAGGCACTCGCCGCAAGCGGGCTGCGCGAACGCGACCCCGAGGCGTTCAAGCAGCGGACATTCGAGTTGAGCGTCGCCGGCTACTTCGCCGATCCCGCCCGGGCCCGGGAGCTGACCCCATTCCGCGGTACGGGTCGTGTCCAACAATCGATCTGGGAGTCGCTGGGGGCATTCGACCTGCTGCCGGGCCTACGTGACCTTCGCATCCCGTCGCTGGTCGTTCACGGCAGGCAGGACCCGATCCCGCTCGCCTCAGCGGCCGAGGTCGCGAGTGCGTTGTCTGCGCAGACCGCCTGGCTGGATGACTGCGGGCACGTGCCGTATGTTGAGCAACCTGACGCGCTCTTCTCCGCGCTGCGCGAGTTCCTTCACGATACCGAGTCGCTGATCCGACCCTCATGACGCCGCCGGACGAGATCACCCAACCGCATGTCGGCACGATCGAGCACGATGGACGACGCTACAACGTCTCCGTGCGCATCGTGTTCGACGGCATCGAGTACGTGGGTCGCCTCTGGTTCGCCGACGAATCGTGGGACGACCTGGGGCTGCCGGACCGCGGCGCCTTCCCCGGTCGAACGCGCGACGAAGTGATCGCACAGACCAAGCGGCTCACCGAGCCGGAGATGGTGAAGCGTCACAAGCGCGCACTCGCGGAGAAGCGCAAGTTCCGTGGCCTGCGCCGCCAGACGGAAGAGATCCTCGCGAAGATCCGCTATCTCAATCAAGTCGCGGTCTCCATGCGTGCCGGCCTTCTCGATGTGGAAGGCGCTGCACAGGAGATCGATCTCACGGAGCAGCAGCTGCACGCGCTGATCGACAAGCTCGGGGAGCATGCGGGGATTGAGACCTGAGATGGGAGATGTGAGATGGGAGATGTGAGGCAGTACACACACCCTCCCACCACCCCACCCCGCACGTCCGAAGCACCCGCCCGCTCGCTACATTCAGGCGTGGATTCCAAAGCCGTCGCTCACCTCCTGCATGAGATCGTCGCCCTCCTCGAACTCCAGGGTGAGGATCCCACCGTGCCCGCGCCGTTCGCCGACGCGGCGCGCTCGCTCGCGGCGTCCGAAGGCCAGCCCATCGCGGAACTCCTCCGCCGGGACCGCCGCCGCTTCGCCCCCGAAGTGATCGAGGTCCTCGAGGACCTGAAGGCCACCGGCGAGTCCACACTGCTCGACCGCCTCCGCGAGAGCACACCCGAAGGCCTGTTCGAGATGCTGCGCGTCCCCGGACTCGGCCCCTCGCGCATTCGCCGCATCCACGAAGGGCTCGGCATCGACACGCTGCAGGAGCTCGAAGACGCCGCGCGCGACGGCCGACTCGCCGAGCTACCGCGCTTCGGCGCGCGCACGGCCGAGCAGGTGCTGCGGGGCATCGCGTGGCTCAAGGAGTCGGGGGCGCAGATCCTCTTCCCGCACGGCCGCGCGGAAGCCGAGCGCTTGCTCGCGGTGGTGCGCCGGCAGCCGGGCGTGGTGCGCGCCGAGATCGGTGGCGCCATTCGACGGCACTGCGAGACGGTGCGCGAAGTGGAGATCGTCGCAGCCTGTGTCCGCGAGCCTGAAGCGATCGCCGCAGCACTCGCGCGCGCGCCCGGCGTGCGCGATTCCGTCGGCAGTGGCACGCGCGAGGTCGCCATCCGCTACGACGATGGCATCCGCCTCCTGCTCCACTGCGTCACCGCAGACGAGTTCGCCGTGAGTTGGTTCCGTGCCACCGGCTCCGAGTCGCATGTGGCAGAAGTCACCGCGCGCGCCGCACTCCGCGGCCTCACGCTCGAGGCGCGGCATCTCCGGCGCGCCGACGGCAGCGCGGTGGAACTCGCCGATGAGCCCGCACTCTACGCCTCCATCGGACTGCCGTGGTTGCCGCCCGAACTCCGCGAGGGCTTGGGTGAGTCGCAGGCCGCCCTCGATGGCAGCATGCCGCAGCTCATCGAGCTCGCCGACATCCAGGGCGTGCTGCACTGCCACTCGCAGTACTCCGACGGCGGTGCGACCATCGCCGAGCTCGCCGCCGAGGCACGCAAACGCGGCTGGAAGTACCTCGGCATTTCCGACCACTCGCAGTCGGCGTTCTACGCCGGCGGGCTCACGGCGGAGTCGCTCGCGCAACAGCACGATGAGATCGATGCGATCAACGCGAGCTTCAGCGACTTCCGCGTGCTCAAGGGTGTCGAGGCGGATATCCTGCCCTGCGGGCGCATCGATTATCCGGTGGAAGTGCTCGACAAGTTCGACTATGTGATCGCGTCCGTGCATTCGCGGTTCGGCATGAACGAGACGCAGATGACCGACCGCGTAATCAAGGCGCTCGAGGATCCGCACATGGCGATCCTCGGGCATCCCACCGGGCGATTGCTGCTCACGCGCGAGCCCTACGCGATCGACATGGATGCCGTGCTGCAGCGCGCCGGCCAGCTCGGCGTGGCCGTGGAGCTCAATGCCGATCCGCACCGACTCGACCTCGACTGGCGGCTCTGCCGCACGGCGAGCCGCCACGGTACGCGCATCGAGATCGGCCCCGACGCGCACTCGGTGGACGGACTCGAGAACATGGCGCTCGGCATCGGCATGGCGCGGAAGGGCTGGCTCACCGCGGGCGATGTGATCAACACGCGCAGCGCGGATGCGATCGTGGAGTTCGCGACCACGCGCCGGCGTCTGGCCAGCCTCGCGCGCGCGACGGCGTGACGCGCGTGGCAGGCAAGAAGGCGGTGCGGAAGACCGGCAAGACCGCGGCACCCAAGCGCCCGCGTCGAGCGCCCATGCGGCGCGGCACCGCGCTGCGCGAGCACGCCGCGGAGATCCAGCGCCGGCTCACTGCGGAGTATCCGGACGCACACTGCGAACTCGACTATCGCAATCCGTTCGAGCTTGCCGTAGCCACAGTGCTGTCGGCGCAATGCACCGACAAACGCGTGAACATGGTCACGCCGGTGCTCTTCGCCCGCTGGCCCGATCCCGCGTCACTCGCGGCGGCGCCACTCGAGGAGATCGAGGAGGTCATCAAGAGCACCGGATTCTTCCGCAACAAGGCGAAGTCCATCCAGGGTCTCGCGCGCATGCTCGTCGCGGAACACGGCGGCGTGTTGCCGCGTACCATGGACGAGTTGGTCGTGTTGCCCGGCATCGGTCGCAAGACCGCCAACGTGGTGCTCGGCAATGCGTTCGGTCTCAACGAGGGGATCGTGGTCGACACACACGTCGCACGGCTCTCGCTGCGCTTCATGCTCACCCGTGAGACCGACGCTGTCCGGATCGAGAAGGCGCTCATCCCGCTGTTCGCGCGCGAGAGCTGGGCCCAACTTTCCCACCTGATGATCTGGCACGGGCGGCGCACCTGCGACGCCCGCAAGCCACGCTGCAACGCCTGTGTGCTGGCTGATATCTGCCCGTCGTACCACCCCTGACCTGACCCCGATGTCCTCGTCGCGCTCGTTTCGTCCGCTCGCATTCACTGCTACCGCTTTCGCGCTCATCCTCGCCGCCGCCTGTGCGTCGGCGCCCAAGCCCGAGGTGGGGACCAACGCCCAGCTGCTCGAGCCACCGAAGGACCCCTGCGTGCTCGCACGCGAGGACGCGGCGCTCAATCCGCGGTTGGAAGTGGAGCGTGTGCCCACGCCGATCAAGATGGATCCGGCGCCCATCCGGCGTCCCGTGCCGCGTACGGCTCTCCGTCGCGACGGATCATCCGTCATCAAGGTGGAGGTCCTCGTCGACACACTCGGCAAACCGGACATGAGCACGTTCGCGGTGATCGAATCGTCGAACGTGTGGTTCACCAACGGCGCCAAGGCGGCGATCGCGAAGTGGAAGTTCGAGCCGGCGCTGCGGAACGGGTGCAAGGTGCCGCGGTTCTATTTGTTCAGCGCGTCGTCCGCTGCGCGGACGACGCGCTGAGATGGTGGATGGGGGACGGTGGAGGGCGGTTTGCGGGCGATGCGGGGGGTCCAGCGGGGGCCGCGAACCGCTAGATTTCGAGCAGCGCAACCGCCGTTCATCTACCATCCGCCATCTGCCTTCCGCCATCCAAACTCATGAAAACGGCCACCTTCGAGACCAACACGGGCACCATCGTCGCTGAACTGTTCGAGAAGGACGCGCCGGGCACGGTGTCGAACTTCGAGAAGCTCGCGAACGACGGGTACTACGATCAGATCCGCTTCCACCGCGTGATCCCCGAGTTCGTCGTGCAGGGCGGCTGCCCGAATGCCAAGATCGGCGGTACGCCCAAGGGCCCGCCGGGCACCGGTGGCCCGGGCTGGACTATCAAGTGCGAGACCAAGGGCAATCCGCAGACCCACAAGGTGGGCGCGCTCTCCATGGCCCACGCCGGCAAGGACACCGGCGGCTCGCAGTTCTTCATGGTGCTCAGCGAGGCCAATACGCGTCATCTCAACGGCGTACACACGGTCTTCGGCCAGATCACTTCGGGCCTGGATGTCATGAATCAGCTCACCCAGAACGATCATATGGTAACGGTGCGCGTTTCCTGACCGCCGCCGGCACCGCTCTCCCCCCGACCTGAGGATCCCCCCATGACCGCTGGAACCCCGATGACCGGCCGCGACACCGCCGCCGCCTTCAAGGGACTGTTGATCGGCCTCGTCGCACTCGCGATCGTCGTGTTGGTGACCGTGAAGCTCACCAACGACAAGTTCGCCGGCCACGAAGCGTCCGCCGAGCAGACGCATTGAAGACGTCGACGACGTGAGCACCACGCCGCCGGCACCCGAGCGCCCCGCGACCACACCGGTCGACGGGGCGCTCGCGCGTTCACCGGCCGATCCGGCGGCGGGGACCTTCGCGTCGCGGCTGCCCTTCCCGCTCGCCGCCGCACGGACGCCCGCGCTCACGCTGCTGGCGTTGCTGGTCGGTGGGCTGATGCGGCTCTCGCCGCAGACGAGCCCGTGGAGCACGTCGGTGCTGCTCGGGGCGCTCATCGTGCTCGGAGCCCCGGTGGTCTGGCGCACCGTGCGCGGCATGCTCCGCGGCGAGTTCGCGGCCGATGTCGTCGCCATGCTCGCGATCGTCGCGGCGATCGTGTTGCAGCAGCCGTTCGCCGGACTCGTGATCGTCCTCATGCAGACCGGCGGCGAACTCCTCGAACGCTACGCCGAGGGACGCGCGAGCAATGCCGTGCGCGAGCTCGAAGCCGCTGCGCCGCGCATCGCGCATCGGGTCACGAACGAGACGGTGATCGAGGACATCCCGGCCGAACAGATCGTGGTGGGTGACCGCGTGCTGGTGCGGCCCGGCGAGATGGTGCCCTGCGACGGCACCGTGGCCGACGGCAGCTCGTCACTCGACACGTCGCGTCTCACCGGCGAAGCCGTTCCAGAGCGCGTCGCAGCGGGAAGCGCCGTGCGCTCGGGTGTCGTGAACACCGTGTCGCCGATCCTCGTGCTGGTCACGGCACCGGCGCGCGAGTCGCTCTACGCGCGCATCGTCGAGCTCGTACGCACGGCGCAAGCCGAGAAGTCACCGATCCAGCGCTTGGCCGACAAGTGGGCGGTGTGGTTCACGCCGATCACGCTCGTCACCTGCGCGATCGCGTGGTGGCTCTCAGGCGATGCCGACCGTGTGCTCGCGGTGCTCGTGGTGGCGACGCCGTGTCCGCTGCTGCTGGCGACGCCGGTGGCGATCATCGGTGGGATCAACCGCGCGGCTCGGCGGCAAGTCATCGTACGCAACGGCACGGCGCTCGAACTGCTCGCGCGGGTGGACACGGTGGTGTTCGACAAAACGGGCACGCTGACGCACGGGCGACCCGCGGTGAGTGATGTGGTCGCGCTCGATGGCAGTGACGCTGCTGCGCTGTTGCGTGCGGCCGCCGCCGTCGAGGTGGGGAGCGGACATCTGCTCGCGCGCTCGGTGGTGGAGGAAGCGGTCGCGCGTGGCCTCGACATCGCTCGTGCGAGCGACATCGTGGAAGAAGCCGGTCGCGGGGTGAGTGGCGTCGTAGAAGGCCGTCGGGTCACGGTCGGCAATCGGGCACTGGTGGCTGAGCGCCATCCCTCCCTTCGCGAGACGCTGGACGCGCATGTGCCCAGCGCCGACGAGGGATTGCGCGCGTACGTGGCCATCGAGGGTAGCGTCACCTCCGGCGCCACATCCGGCGCGGCGTCCTCCGCGGCTGCCGGTGTCATCTCCTTCGCCGATCGCATGCGCGACGGGCTCGCCCCGTTCATCGCGCGACTCGGCGCGCTCGGCCTCACACGCACCGTGCTCCTGAGCGGTGACCACGCCAGCAACGTCGAGCCCGTCGCGAAGGCCCTCGGCATCACCGAAGCGCGCGGCGACCTCATGCCCGACGACAAGGTCGCGGCCGTGAAGCAGCTCGAGCGCGAAGGCCGCCGTGTGCTCATGGTGGGCGACGGCACGAACGACGCGCCCGCGCTCTCTGCGGCGACCGTCGGTGTGGCCCTCGCCGCACACGGCGGCGGCATCTCGGCCGAGGCGGCCGGTGTGGTGCTGCTCGCCGACGATGTCACACGCGTCGAGGATGCGGTGCGGATCGGTCAGCGCGCGGTGTCGATCGCGCGGCAGAGCATCGTGGCGGGGTTGGTGCTCTCAGGCGCGGCGATGGTCGTCGCCGCGGCGGGGTTCATTCCGCCGACGGCGGGGGCGCTGATTCAGGAGGCGATTGACGTGGCGGTGATCCTGAATGCGCTACGCGCGGCGCAGGGTCCTCGTGGAGTGCCCGCATCGCCGGAGTAGTCAGGTCGTCGAACTGCCCGCTGCGGCTCGACCACGCGTACGCCGCCAAGAAGCCCGCGACCATCACCAACGCCAGCGGGATCAAGACGAAGAGCACACTCATGCGACGCTCCGAGCAAGGGGACGGCTGAACGGCCGACTGAACGTACGACTGCGCCACGCACCCAGGATCGCGGTCACGGAACTCACCGGCATGAGGATCGCCGCGACGATCGGGTCGAGCAGACCCAACATGGCGAGTGTGACCGCCACGGCGTTGTACCCGAGTGCGATGAGCATGTTACGACGGATGATGCGCGTGGTGCGGTCCGCGCCATCCAGCAGATCCTGCAGGGCGCCGATGCCGCCGGTCGCGAGGTACACATCGGCGGCCGCCATCGATGCCTCGGCACCGCCGCGCACCGCGACGCCCACTGTCGCCGCCGAGATCGCCGCAGCGTCGTTCACGCCGTCACCGACCATGACCACGGTGCCACGCTCGCGCGCGGCGAGCACCACCTCGCGCTTTCGTTCGGGCGTCGCTTCGCCTTCACTCGTCCCGGCATCGATGCCGAGCGCGTTGGCCACGTGCGCGACGACCGGTGCGGCGTCGCCGCTCAGGATGCGCACCTGCCAGCCCGACGCGCGTAGCGCACGCACCGCCTCACGCGCCTCCGGACGCAACGGATCGCCGAAGGCGGCGCGCGCGACGATCTCGCCGTCGACGGCCACGAGCACGGTCGTGCGCACCGCATCCTCTTCGGATTGCGCACGCGCCGCGATCCCCCGAGTGTCACGCGCCTCAGCGGCGACCCACGACGGTTTGCCGACGCGAACGACCTTGCCCGCCACGCGTGCCTCGACACCCGCACCGAGCACTTCGAAGAGCGCGTCGGGTACCGCGCCGTCGTCGCTCGACTCCCACGCGGCGAGGAACGCCGTCGCGACCGGATGACGCGACTGCCGTTCGGCGGCGAGCACTAGTGCGCGCGTCGCGTCGTCCCCTTCCCAACTCGCGAGCGCGAGTCGGCCTTCCGTTAGCGTGCCGGTTTTGTCGACGAAGAGGGTCCCGCGTGTCGTCAATGACTCGAGCGCGTGCCCGCCCTTGATGAGGATCCCGCGCGCGGCCGCGCGACCGATCGCAACGGTGAACGCGAGCGGTGTCGCCATGGCGAGCGCGCAGGGGCAGGTCACCACAAGCAGCGCGATCGCATGGTCCATCGCCCGCGCCGGATCGGTGGACCACCACAGCGCCGCGGTGATCGTCGCGAGCACCAACACCACGGCGATGAAGTGCCCGGCGATACGATCCGCGAACAACACCACCGGGGCGCGGTCACGTGCACCGGCTTCGACATCACGCAGCAAGCGGCCGAGTCGTGACTCGCTGCCGGCTTCTTCCACACGCACGCGCAGCGGCGCGCTGAGATTCACGGTGCCCGCATAGACCCTTGCGCCCTCACTCACGGACACCGGCCGCGATTCGCCGGTGAGCAGCGCGAGATCGAGCGACGACGTCCCACGCGCGACCACGCCGTCCGCAGCGAGTGTGTCACCGGCGCGCACGTCGAGCAACATCCCCGCCTGCACGGCCTCGGTGGGAATCTCGCTGATCGCCTCACTCGCCTCGTCGACCAAACGCGCGGTCGCCGGCGCGAGGGCGCCGAGCAGTGCCGCGGCATCGGCGGCGGTGCGCTGCGCACGATGCTGGAGGAATCGCCCGACCAGCAACAGCAGGATCAGCGTCGAGACCGCGTCGAAGTAGATGGGCCCTGAATCACGGACGGTGTTGATGGTGCCTTGGACCACGCCGGCACCCAGTGCCAAGGCGATTGGCACATCCATGTGCAGGCCGCCAGCCTTGAGCGCCTGCCATGCGCTCGTGAAGAACACGCGGCCGGGCCACACGATCGCGGGGATGACGAGGACGAGACTGGTCCACCGGAAGTAGCGCTCGAACTCCGCCTCGATGCCGCCGAAGAGCCCGCTGTAGAGTGCGAGCGAGATGGCCATGACATTCATCGCGATTGCGCCAGCCACACCGATGCGCATGATCATCGCGCGATCCTCTGCACGACGTGCCTCATCGGCGCGGCGACCACGGTATGGATGCGGGCGATAGCCGAGCTGGTCGAGCGTGCGCGCCAAGGTACTCAGCGCGGTCACCTGCGGATCCCACGCGAGTCGCGCGAGCCCACGGGTCACGTCGAGTTCGGCGCGCACTGCACCGGGAACGACCATGGGCATGCGTTCCACGAGCCACACGCATGAGGCGCAGTGCACTCCCTCGAGATACAACGCGGTCTCGGCGAGTCCGTCCGCGTTGTGCGTCACGTGCGCGCTGGTGAACGCCTCGTGATCGAACTCGGCGAAGCTGCGGCCGCTCGCGGCCACACGATCGGTGCGACGGTCCGGCAGGGTGTAGAACCCGTCGAGTCCGCTCTGCTTGATGATCGACGCGGCGGTCTCGCAGCCCGCACAGCAATAGACGGCGCCGTCCACGGTGCGTGCCTCGCCCGCCACGGCGTCGAGGCCGCAGTGCGCACACACGAGCGCCGCGCGCGGTGTGTCGAACGCCACCGGGGGGCTAGCTGCGATGCTCATGGTGACTCTGTTCCGCCGCAGGCGTGGCGTGCGCGTGGGGCGTGAAGCGCCCAGCGATGGTGAGGAGTCCGATCACGACCAGTGCGGTCGCGGTCACGGCCGGCAGTCGTCGACGGGCTGGACCGAGCAGACGTTGCGCGCCGAGCCCGACGGCCGCCATCACGGGCACCGTGCCGGTCCAGAACGCGGTCATGACCACAGCGCCTTGCCACGCGCCACCGGCGGCGGCGGCGGTCGCTACGAACGCATAGAGCCACCCGCAGGGCAGCGCGGCAGTGAGCATCCCGAGCGCGAGTCCGCGCACGACGGGCGGTCGCTCCTGCACGGCGCGTACACCGCGCGCGATGCGGGACGCCAATGCGGGCGGGACCGCGAGCGACGGCAGACGTACACCGAAGGTGGCGAGCAACGTCGCCGTGCCCCAGAGCACGAGGAGCACGCCAGCGACCACCGTCGCTGGCCGTGCGAAGCCGGCGATCGCACCGGCCCGATCGAGGCCCGCACCAGCCGCACCGGCGATCGCACCGAGCGTCGCGTACGAGAGCAAACGCCCGATGTTGTACGCCGCACTCGAACGCCACGCGTCGCGTGGACGCGAGGCATCGCCACCGGACGCGAGACAGGCGAAGCTCCCGCACATGCCGGCGCAGTGCGCGCTCCCGAGGAGCGCGGCCACGAACACGGAGAGGGCGAGGGCGGTCATGGGCGGCGAGTGCGGTCCGAGCGGGTCATTGGCTCAGCGCGAGCCAGCGACGAGCTCCGGATGCAGGATCGAAGCGAAGCGCTCTGTCCCGCGCGACGCGAGGACGCGCAGCTCCCATCGCCCGAGGTACGCGAGGCGCGAGTGCGCGGTGTAGACGCCCGGCGCCGTCTCCTTGAGCGGGATCGTGATCCGATCGTTGGGCGCGGTGTTGTGGATCAGCGTCACCGCGACGTTCACGCCGGTGAGCGGTGCGCCCGTGCGATCGGTGAGCGTCACACCTACGGTGCCCGCCGTCGCGATGCTCGCGGTGGGCCGCTCATCACGCGACAGACTCGCATCGACGCGCCATCCGAGTGCCTCGCTCTCGGCCTGGAGGGCAAGCGTGCTATCCCAGGCGACGGCCTTCTTGTAGTAGTCCGGCTCGACGGCGACGCCGTTGCGGTCGGAGTTCGCCGCGAAGAGCATCACGGTGTTGACGGTGACGGTGGCGAGGAGACCGGCGGCGAGGAGCCAGGGCCAGTACCAGCCTTTCTGCCTTTCTCTCTTCATTGGGGGGCGATGCGGGGGAAGGGCGATGCGGGTGGACGGACGGTACGGGGCGCGGGGTTGAAGCGGGATGCGGGGGGAGGGGACGGCGGAGCGGGAACTACGGTGCGGGGTCACCCGGGCGGTGGAGTCTTTGCACCGCTCGTCGACTCGGCGCTCTGTGTTTCCGCGCGCGGTTTGGACGGGCCTAACAGCCGCCAGCTGAACTCCTGCTTGAACTCGCCCTCGTCCGACAAACGGAACCGCACCTGCCGCTCGCCCGCAGTGAACCGATCCTGCGGCTGCATCACGAACACCGTCGTCGTCACCATCTCGCCCGGCTTCACGCGCACCGGGTTTTCGGGGGCGATCAGCTTCGCGCCGGGTTCATCGATGTACGCAATCGTGTAGAGATGCTCCACCGCCGTGCGGTTCGCGATGCGGATGCGCACTTGGTTCGCGACTTCGCCGTTCGCTTCCACCGCGAACGGTGCGCCCAACGAGCCGAGCAGCGTGATGTCCGCGGGCGAACGGTTCGCCAACGCGACCAGGAACGAACCGAAGAACAGCGTGAACGCCACTGGATACAGCACCGTGCGTGGGCGGAGCTTTTTCGGTGGCTTGCCGGCGAGCGCGTCCTGCGACGAGTAGCGGATGAGCCCGGTCGGCTTGCCCACCTTCACCATGATGTCATCGCAGGCATCCGCGCACTGCGTGCAATGGATGCACTCCATCTGCAGACCGTCACGAATGTCGATGCCCGTGGGGCAAGTCGTCACACACGCGTTGCACGCCACGCAGTCGCCGAGCCCGGTGCGAGCACCGGACCCGTGACCGCGCGGTTCACCGCGGGTCTTGTCGTACGCGACGATCAATGACTGTTTGTCGAGCAGCGCCGACTGCCAGCGCCCATAGGGGCAGGCCACTAGGCACGTCTGCTCGCGGAACCATGTGAAGTCCAGGAACACCGCCAACGACGTCACGGCCATCACGATGAACGGTGTCGGATGCTCGAACGGCGACTGCAGCATCCAACGGAACAACGCATCCGTCCCCACGAAGTACGCGAGGAACGTGTTGCCCAGCACCACGGCGAGCACGCCGTAGATGGCGTACTTCACCAGACGCTTGGGCGCGAAATGCTTCTGTTCGCGATCGAGCGCGCGCGACGCGTTGAATCCGCCTTCCACCAGTCGCTCGATCGGACGGAACAGGAACTCCATCCACACCGTCTGCGGACACGCCCAGCCGCACCACACACGGCCGAACAGCGCCGTGAGCAGGAAGATCAGGATGAGCACACTCACGAACAACAACATCAGCAACAGCGTGTCCGTCGGCAGGAACGTCGTGCCGAAGAACGTGAACTCGCGCCGCGGCAGGTCGAGCAGCATCCACGGCTTGCCGTTCCAGCGCAGGTGCGGGAACGCGAGATAGAACGCCATCAGCGCGTACGCCACCGCGCGCCGGCGGATCAGCCACTTGCCCGACGAGGGCTTGGGGCGGATCCACCGACGGGAGCCATCCTCGTTCAACGTCGCGAGAACACGACCGGACGGTGCGGCGGGCGAGACCATGACGCTCCTCTACTTCCCGACCGACGGCGCAGCCGTCGTCGTGTCGACCACACCCTCCGGCGCCTTCGGCGACGGCGGGTTCGTGCCCTTCAGACTCATCACGTACGCCGCGACTTCCTTCAGCTCGTCCGGCTTGAGGATCCGGTCCCATGCCGGCATGCCCTTGGCCAGCACGCCCGCCGAGATCGTCTGGTAGATCGCACTCGGTGCGCCCCCATGAATCCACGCGGCGTCGGTGAGGTTCGGACCGATCAGCCCGCCACCATCCGCACGATGACACGCCGCGCAGTTCTTGGTGAAGACCTCGCCGCCTTCCTTCAGCTCATCCGCGTCAGCGAGCACCGCCAGCAGCGTCGCGTCGTCCATCGCCGCAGGTTGCGGTGGCAGTGCCGCCGTGTGTGCCGCGACATCGGCTTCGTAGGCGGCGATCATGCCGGGGCCTTCGCCCATGAAGCCCGGTGCCACGTAGTAGAACGGCACGAACAGGATCGTCGCGTAGAAGATCCACAGCCACCACCGCGGCATCGGGTTGTCGTACTCCTGGATGCCGTCGTAGTCGTGCTCGAGCAGCCGATCTTCGTCCTGGTTAGCCACGGGTCACTCCTCGGCCCGTCTGCACGGGCGCCTGATCATCGTCCGAGAGGGGGAGCCGGGCATCGTACTCGTGCTGCGGTGCCTGGCTCGGTGCGAAGGTCCTGATCACGATCGCCACGAAGGAGATCGTGAAGAGCAACAGAGCGACGATCGCGTAGATCGACAGCCCCGAAGCGCTCATCACATCGACGAGTTTCATTTGCCACCCCCCGGCACCGCGAGTGCGGCGGCGCCCGGTGCGACCGGTGCCGCGTCCGCCGTGGCCGGCGCGTTCCGGACGTCGCGTCCGAGCCGCTGCAGGTACGCGACGAGTGCGACGATCTCACGGTCGGCGAGCCCTGCGGGGCCGCCCTGCGACTCGATCCCGGCCGCGATCGTCTGTGCCTGCTCACGCGCCATCGCCGGTGCGTTGGTCACCGCGTCACCGTAGGGCACACCGAGCATCACCATCGCATCCACGCGCGACTGGATCTGCTCGAAGTCGATCGCCTTCTTCTGCAGGTGCGCGTACGGCGGCATGATCGAGCGCTGCACCACCGACCGCGGGTCCTCCATGTGGCGCACGTGCCAGAGGTCGGGGTACTTGCCGCCCAAGCGCGCGAGATCCGGACCGATGCGACGCGATCCCCACAGGAACGGATGGTCGTACACGAACTCGCCCGGCTTGCTGTATTCGCCCCAACGCTCCGTCTCGTGGCGCAACGGACGCACCATCTGCGAGTGACAGTTGAAGCAGCCTTCCTTGATGTAGATGTCGCGGCCGGCGAGCTCGAGCGGCGTGTACGGCTTCACGCTCGCGATCGTCGGCACGTTCGACTTGATGAGGAACGTGGGGATGATCTCCGCCAGCGACGCCACCACCACGGCGACCACCACCATCACCGTGAAGAACACCGGCGCACCCTCCCAACGGCGGTGCCACTTGGCACTCGTGAACGCAGTGACCAAGCCGCCTTCCGGCGCCGCGTGCTTCTCCGGAGCCTGCGCGCTCAGCGGTGCAGCGGTCACCAGCGGCACCTCGTACGTGGCCGGACGCGCCAGCCACGTCTTGAGGATGTTGTAGCCGAACATCAGCATGCCGACGATGTAGAGCGTGCCACCCGCCACACGCACCCAGTACATCGGCATCAGCTTCATCACGGTCTCGACGAAGTCGGGATACGCCAGACGGCCCGTCTCGTCGAACGCGCGCCACATGAGCCCCTGCGTGATACCGGCCGAGTAGATCGACGCGACATACAGCAGGATGCCGAACGTGGCGATCCAGAAGTGCATCTCGGCGAGCTTCTTCGAATACAACGGCGCCTGGAAGAGGCGCGGCGCCAACCAATAGATCATGCCGAACGTGAGGAACCCGTTCCACCCGAGTGCGCCGGTATGCACGTGCGCGATGATCCAGTCGGTGTAGTGCGCGAGCGAGTTCACAGACTTCACCGAGAGCATCGGGCCTTCGAACGTGCTCATGCCGTACGCGGTGACCGCGACGACGAAGAACTTGAGCACCGGCTCCTCGGCCACCTTGTTCCAGGCTCCGCGCAACGTGAGCAGACCGTTGATCATGCCGCCCCAGCTCGGCATCCACAGCATCACCGAGAAGAGCATACCGAGCGTGGACGCCCAGTCGGGCAGCGCCGTGTAGTGCAGATGGTGCGGACCGGCCCAGATGTAGAGGAACACGATCGTCCAGAAGTGGAGGATCGAGAGTTTGTACGAGAATACGGGGCGTTCGGCGGCCTTCGGCATGAAGTAGTACATCAGGCCGAGGAAGGGCGTCGTCAGGAAGAACGCCACGGCGTTGTGCCCGTACCACCACTGCATGAAGGCGTCCTGGACGCCGGCGTAGAGCGAGTAGCTCTTGAGCGGCCCCGCGGGCACGCTGAGGTTGTTGAAGATGTGCAGGACCGCGACGGTCACGATCGACGCGATGTAGAACCAGATCGCGACGTAGATGTGACGCTCGCGGCGCTTCACCATCGTGCCGACGAAGTTGATCGCGAACGCCACCCACACCACCGCGATCGCGAGGTCGATCGGCCACTCGAGCTCGGCGTACTCCTTCGCCTGCGTCAGGCCGAGCGGCAACGT
>JADYYN010000026.1 GCA_020853635.1 Gemmatimonadaceae bacterium | reverse complement strand
GCACGGCTCCGCCGGGCGCCCCTCTCCAATCTCCCATCTGCCATCTGCCCCTACGGAACGAACGGCCTCGGGATCAGCTTCGCCGCCCACAACCCCGAGTTGAAGTCCGTGAACAACACGCGACCCTTCCACGGCATCGCGTTCATCACGAACGGCGCGTTGGGCGTGTAGGCCTCCGGATCGTACGGCTTGAACACCGCCATCTCGCGGTTCTGGTCGTAGATGTTGCCCATCAGTTCGCCGGACACATCAACCACGCGCACGCCGCCGTCATAATACGCCTGGTACAACACGTCGTCCTCGACGATGATGTCGTGCGAGCCGTAGTCCTCGAGGTGATAACGACCCACCGGCAGCGGGTTCATCGGGTCGGTGAAGTCCACGATGTGCGTATAGCCACCCGAGGTCTGCGCGATGCCGTTCTTGGGCGGCTTCCCGTCGGGACCGGAGAGCGAGTACTGCGTGCCCTCCCACGTGCGCCCGCGACGGCTCATCTCCTCGTCCCCGATGAACAGATAGGTCTTGCCCGTCTTCTTCTGGAAGTAGGGGTAGATCTCGTGGCCCGAGTTCACCTTGTACGTGGTGATCAGCTTCGGCGCATCGATCGAGCCGCCGTACTTCCCGTTGCCCACATCGACTACCACCACGCCCACGCCGCCCTGCGCCGAATACGCGATGCCGTCACGGACCCAGAGGTCGTGGATGCGGGCGTTCGGATGGCGGTACTCGCTCACGTACTTCGGCTTGTAGATGTCCTTCACGTCGATGATGATGTACTTCGAGCCACCCGAGATCGCGAACAGGTAGTCGTTGGTGGCGAACATGTTGTGCACGCCGCCGGTGAGCTCCTGATCGAACGTCGCCGCGACCTTCGGATGCGCCGGATTGGCCAGATCGAGGATCACTACACCGTTCACGCGATTGGAAGCGCCCTCACGCGACAGCACGCCGTAGCGTCCATCGGGCGAGACGGTCACGTCGTTGATCGTCCGCGCGTCGATCTGCACGGAGTCGGTCTTGACGATGTTCTCCATGTCGGTGATGTCGAACACCAGACCCCACCCATCGCCGCCCCAGGTACCCACCAGCACGTAGTCGCGGCCGTCCTTGCCGGTCCACGGCCACAGGTCCGAGGTGTGCGTCGTGTTGATGTTGCCACGGCCGGTCACTTCGATGCGCTGCCGCACGTCGCGCGGATTCACCTGGATGGTGTGCTGCGCGTAGGCGCCGCCCGACTGCGCGAGCAACGTGTAGCGTCCCGGGTAGTTCGCCGCGAACCGATCGAACTGCACGATGCCCGCGCCGCCCGGCAAACCGGCCGGGGCGATGGAGTCATCGGGCGTGTACGTGTAGCTCCACGTGATCGGCGCGCCCTGCACTTCCGTACCAGTGCTGCGCTTGGCCATCGCCTTCAGGTGGATCACGTCGCCGGTGCGGATCTGCGACTCGGCCACCGTGATCTCCAACGAGGCGACCGGGTTCACGCCCACGGTCATGGTCTTGCTCGCCCGCATGCCCTCGGCCTCGGCGGTGATCGTCACGGTGCCGGCGGCCAGTGCCGTCACGTCACCGAAGCGGTTCACCGTCGCGATCTTGGTGTCCGACGAACGCCAGGTGCCGGAGAGCCCCGTGCGCTCGCTGTTGTCGGCGTGCCAGCCGCGAATCTTGTGTGGCGCCGTCAGCCCGGCGTACAGCGCGCCACCGGTGGAGGCGATCTCCACCTTGGCGAGCGCCGGCCAGCTCACGGTCACGGGAATCGCCAGCGTCACCGGCGCACCGTTCGCGCCGGCCGCCGTCGCCGTGGCTTCGAATCGCCCAGCACCGCTGGCCGTCACCGTCGTATCGGAGAAGCGCACCAGGCGCGTGCCCGCGTTGACGCGCACGAACGGGTTCTTGATCTCCTTGCCCGCCGCATCGAACGCGCGGACCTTGAAGGTCACCGTCTGGCCGGCGCGCATGGTGATCGACGCCGGCTCGGCGACGAGTTTGGCCACCGGGGTCGCACCGTCCGGCTGCCCGCGCATCGCCGGGCGATCGGCAGGGGCGGCCTGTGCGAGGAGTGAACTCGACGCTCCCACCACCAGCGCGGCCAGCAACGCAGGTGTGGCGAGACGGCCGGGAATGGTTAGAATCTTCATGTGTAGGGGGCTCCGCGTGGGAAGGATCAACCGCAACCGGACGAACGAGACTATGCAGCACTTCGGCCAACACCGCAACCGTTCCGCCTGTTCGCTCCTCGCACCGCTCGCGCTCGCCTGTGTGGCGCTCGGCCCGGCAGAGGCTCAAACGGCCACTCCTCGCCCTCGTGCTACTGCGCCTGCGGCGGCCGCCGCGCCCAAACCCGCCCCGCCCACCGCCGACTACTACGCCTACGTCGGCGCCGAGAGCGCGGACAAGATCTATCGCCTCCGCTTCGGCCCCGAAGGCGCCGTCATCGAGAGAGAACTCATCATCGGCGAAATGGCCGCCGAGATGGAAGGCCCGCATGGCCTCGCGATCTCCGCTGACGGCAAGTACCTGCACATGACCACGGGCCACGGCTTCCCCGACGGGAAGTACTGGCAGTATCACCTCGGGCCCGACACGCTCATGGGCCCCGGGATCCTTCTTGGCGCCTTCCCCGCGTCGATCGACGTCACGCCCGACGGCTTCTACACTTTCTCGGCGAACTTCAATCTGCACGGCGACATGGTCCCGTCGTCCATGTCGGTGGTGTACGTGCCCAACATGACCGAGGTCGCGCGTATCGTGACCTGCACCATGCCGCACGGCAGCCGCGTCTCGCCCGACGGGCGCTTTCACTACTCGGGCTGCATGATGGATGACGAACTCGTCGAGATCGACACCAAGTCGATGGCGGTCTCGCGGCGCTTCTCCGTCGCCCAGGGCAATGAAGGCGAGCTCCCCGCCGACGGGGGCGACATGCTCAAGATGTGGATCGACGGGGCGAAGGAAGTCTCCAAGGGTGAGACCGCCGACCCCGCGCAGGTGGGCTACATCGCGATGGGCGGCCACAAGCACGAGATGACGCCCAACAGCTGCTCACCCACTTGGGCGCAGCCCTCGGCGAACGGCGGCAAGATCTACGTCGCCTGCAACAAGGCCGACGAGATCCTCGAGATCGACCACGCCACCCGGACGCTCACGCGGCGTATGGCCACCGGCCGTGGCATCTACACTCTCGCCGTCACCCCCGATGGCGCGCTGATGGTCGGCACGCTCAAGCAGGGCGCGGGCGTCGAGATCTTCGATCTCGCCAGCGGCAAGAGTGTCGCGCGACTCAAGACCAGCAACACGGTCGCACACGGCGTGGCGATCTCCACGGACTCGCGCTACGCGTTCGTCTCGAGCGAAGGTGTCGGCGCCGCACTCGGCAAGGTCGATGTGTTCGACCTGCAGGCCCGCGCGAAGGTTGCGACGTTCGAGATCGGGCAGCAGGCCAGCGGAATCGCGTTCTGGAAGATGGTGGGACGCAAACAGGCGCCGCTCAAGAAGTAGCGGCGCCTGTGGGTCGCGTCATGCGACGGAGGTGAGCCGAACCCGGCGGATCACCCGATTCCGGGAATCCGCACCAGGTCCTTGAGCTTCGCCTCCAACGCCGCTTTCTGCGCCTCAAGTTTCGCGCGTTCCTCGGCGATACGCCGTTCCGCCTCGCCCTTCACCTCGTCGGCCTTGGCGCGCGCCTCGGCGACCTTCTCGTCCACCAGCGCGTCCACCTTGGCGCGCACCTGCTGCTCCGCCTTGCGCACCTCCTCGCCGAGCTGCGCCTTGAGTGCGCCGGCGATGGCTTCCGCGATGTTGGTGCGGATGGCGAGCCGTGGCTTGGTGACCGTGCCCTCGAACCGCGCTTCCACTTCGACTGCATTGATGCGGCTCATCGCGCGCCAGAGCGCGTCCTCCACCAGCTTCATCGCCGGCGAGTTGGCGTTGGACGGCGCGAGCGAATCGCGCGTCCATGACACCGACGTCGACTTCCACAGCCAAGTGCCGGCGAGTTGATCGCCTTCGCGCTCGAGCACCAGCTCGGAAAGTCCTTCGTTGAG